>JAVHLI010000005.1 GCA_031082185.1 bacterium
TTCTGCTTCGCTACCGAAATCCCCTCAACTGCTACCCTGGACTTTACTCAAACGCAGCGCGCTCGCCCTACTTCTCGGACTCCACCAGGCCCTTCACGAACCAGCGCTGCATGATGACGACCACCACGACCGGCGGCAGCATCGCCATCACCGCCGTCGCCATGATGAGGTTCCAGTCGTTCTGTGCATCCCCCACGCCTATCATCTTTGTAATGCCGATCACGATGGTGTTCATCTCCTTGCTGGTCGTGATCAGCAGCGGCCAGAGGTACTGGTTCCAACCGTAGATGAACAGGATCACGAAGAGCGCGGCGATGGTATTGGTGGACAACGGCATCAGGATGCTCCAGAAGAACCGCATAGGGCCCGCGCCATCCATCTTCGCCGCGTCCACCAGCTCGTCGGGAACGGTCAGGAAGAACTGCCGGAAAATGAGCGTAGCGGTTGCGGACGCGATAAGGGGTACGATCAACCCCTGGTACGTGTTGAGCATACCGAGGTTGGAGATCACGGCGTAAGTGGGGATGATGCGCACCTCGATCGGCAGCATCAGCGTGATGAAGATCATCCAGAAGAAGAACATGCGAAGCGGAAAGGCGAAGAACGCGACGGCGAACGCCGAGATGATAGAGATTGTGATTTTGCCGGTCGCAATCACAAGCCCCATGATCAGGCTGTTCAGCAGCATGCGCCGAACGGGCGCCGCGCCCGTGACCCGTGTCCCCTCGCCGGAAGACCATGCCTGGCTGTAGTTCTCGATGGCGTGCGGGCCGGGCCGGAGCGGCATCTCGCCGCGCGCGATGGTCCCCACGTCGTACGTCGAGCCCATTAGCGCGACGAAGACCGGAAACACGAAGATCGCAACCCCCAGGATCAGGATCAGATGTGCCTGCCAGCCCCCACCAAGGCGCGACGCCCGAGCCATCAGTAGTGCACCCTCCGTTCAATGTATCGGAACTGCATGGCGGTCAGGGTAATTACCACCAGCAGAAGGATCACCGACTGCGCCGAGGAGCCGCCGAGATCAAGGTAGACAACTCCATCCACGTACACCTTGTAGATCAAGGTCTCGGTGGCTTTAGCGGGCCCGCCGCGCGTTAGCGAGTGGATCACGCCGAATGTGTCAAAGAAGGCGAATATCACGTTGACGACGATCAGGAAGAACGTCGTCGGGGAGAGCAGCGGGAAGATCACCTTCCAGAACCGCTGCCGGGGCGTAGCCCCGTCCACCGAGGCGGCCTCGAGCACAGACCGTGGAATTGACTGCAGTCCCGCAAGGAAGAAGATGAAGTTGTAGCTGACCTGCTTCCATGCGGCCGCCAGGATGACCAGCAACAGCGCCTGGGTGCCGTTGAGCGTGTAGTCCCAGTGAATGCCAACCTGGTTGAGCGTCCGCCCCAGGATGCCGATCGTCGGGTGGAAGATGAACAGCCACAGCGACGCGGACACGGCGGGGGCCACCGCGTAAGGCCAGATCAGGAGGGTTTTGTAGACGCCGGCGCCGCGGATGGGTTTGTCGGCGGTCACTGCCAGAAGCAACCCCGAGCCCATCGCCAGCAAGATCACCGCTCCCGAGAACAAGATAGTGTTCCCCACGGCCTGCAGGTAGGCATCGTCGCTGAGAACGTGCGCGAAGTTCTCGAACCAAACAAACGCCGTGCGCGTGCCAAACGGGTTCTGCCGCAGCAGCGACTGGGCGACGGCCTGGCCAGCCGGCCAGAAGAAGAACACGATGGTAATCGCCAGCTGCGGCGCCAGGAGGACGTAGGGGAGGAACTTGTTGTTGAAGATCGAGCGCTTGGTCATCTTATGCTCACAAGCTCAGACCCGGCCTCGCCGCGTGACACGGGGAGTCCGGGTCTGAGCCCGAAGTTTGGTTGTGCCCCTATTCTACGGGGCGTTCGCCCGCTCGAAACGCCGTAGGACCTCGTTGCTGCGCCGGGTCGCGGCGTCCATCGCCTGCTTCGCCGTCTGCGTCCCCTGAAACGCCTTCTCCCACTCCTCGTAAAAGATAACCCGGATCTCAGGCATGTTCCCCAACCGCAGCCCCATGGTGTTCCGGGTAGGCCGCGACCGGGTCAGCTGCTTGAACGGGATGTCAGCACCGGGGTTCGCCTGCCAGTATCCCAGTGCCTGGACGAGCGTCATGCCCGTAAAGGTGATCGGCACGAACCCGGTCTCCATGTGCCACTTGGCCACAATCTCGGGCTGGCTGATGAACTTGAAGAACTCCGCGACGGCCTTGTACTCGTCGGCGGTTCGCCGCGGGCTGGTCATTACCCAGAACGACGCGCCGCCGATGATCGAGTTCTTGGGCGCACCCTTCACGTCGTCGTAGTAGGGGAGGTAGGTCACACCCCACGAGAACTTCGCCTCGCGGATCACCCGGGCGCGCATGCCGGACGAGGCGTGTATGATGGCGCACTCGCCCGAGGGGAACAGCGCGTCGCCCGCGGAGTCGCGGCCGCCGTACTTGAACGTGCCCTCGCGGTGCATGTCCACAAGTGTCTGGAGGTGCCGGACATAGAGCGGACTGTTGGTCTGCATCTCGGTGTCCATGCCCTCGAACCCGTTCATCTTCGTCGCCAGCGGCACATCGTGGATGGCGCTGAGGTTCTCGAGGTTCGTCCACGTCGGCCACGCCATGGTGAACCCGCAGGGAGCGGCGTTGGTCTGCCGGATGCGCGTTGCGGCGGCCCGCAGCTCGGCCCAGGTCTGCGGCGGCTTCTCCGGATCCAGGCCCGCCCGCCGGAAGGCGTCCTTGTTGTAGAACGTGATCGGGGTCGAGCTGTTGAACGGCATCGAGATCATCTTGCCGTCCGGCGAGCTGTAGTAGCCCCGCACCGCCGGCAGGTAGATGCTCGGGTCGAAGGAGATGCCGGCCTCCTTGAACAGCTGGTGGACCGGCTTGATGGCCCCCTGGGCAGCCATCATCGTGGCCGTCCCTACCTCGAACATCTGAACGATGTGGGGCGCGTTCCCTGCGCGGAAAGCGGCGATCGCCGCCTGCATCGTCTCGGGATACGCTCCCTTGAAGGCCGGGTTCACGCGGTATTTGGTCTGCGAGTTGTTGAAGTCGGTTGCGATTCCCTCGAGGATGTCCCCCAGCGGCCGTGTGAGGCCGTACCAGAAGTCCACCGTGACGCGCCCTCCGGGCACCTGCGCGACCAACGTCGGGGTGAAACCCGCCCCGGCCTGGAGCGATCCGGCATGCGTCCCGCCGCTGACAAGCGCAAGGACGACTATGATACCTATCAACACTCTGATCATCACCCATCGCCTCCTGTAATAGTCATGGTCATGAGTACCGCGTTCGCCCACCGACCGCTTCTTACCTTCATCCTCAGGTGCGCACTCCGGGCGTTTGGTGCCGCTTCAGGATCTCGATCGTCTCGGAAATGGGCAGGGCCGGCATCACATGCCCGTGCCGGCCCGTCGTGGTCTCGGCTGCGAACAGCGCGTCCAGGATGGCCTCCTCCGAGGCCTCGACGGCGGCACGGAAGAGCAGGTTCAGGGTGTTGCGCTGCTGGGGCTCCTGGCGCGGGTTTGTAGAGAACGCCACCGCCAGATCGCCGCTGGTATGTCCGCTGATGGCGCCGGTGCGGGCCATCCCCATGAAGCATCGCCAGGCGATCCGGCGCAGGTCCAGCGCCGAGAGCGGCGCGTCGGTGGCGACGACAAACACACACGAGCCGCGCTCGGACGGTTGGGCAACGGCGGTCAGCTCGCGTCCCACCGCAACCCCGTCCACAACCAGGTCTCCTGGAAACCCGAAGTTGGGAACAACCAGCACCCCCAGGCGAAATCCGGGTTCGGCAAGCACTCGCGACGCCCCCCCGACCCCGGATTTGAACCCCAGGCACCGCATCCCAACGCCGGCGCCGACGCAGCCCACCTCCACCGGCCCTTCCTGGGCCGCTGCAACCGCAGCCAGCACGTGGTCTTCGCCGACGGCGCGCGCGCGGGCATCGCTCAGGTAACCGTCGAAGCACTCGAGAACCACCGGGTTGACCGTTTCGTTCACCCCGATCTCGGGATCCTGGCCGATCATGTAGGTAATCAGGGCGTCGGCGACTCGAGGCACGTTCAAGGTGCTCGTGAGCAGAATCGGGGACTCGACCGAACCCAGCTCCTCGATCTGCATGAGGCCGGCCGATTTGCCGTAGCCGTTGAGCACCGCGGCGGCCGCGGTTACCTTCCGGCGGTAGAGGTTCCCCCCGTGGGGCACCACGGCCGTGACACCGGTCCTAAGGTCGCCCTCCCGCAGCGAGACGTGCCCTACCCGCACCCCGGGAACGTCGGTGATGGCGGAGTGGGGACCCGCAGGCAGGGCGCCGATCGTCAGGAAATCACGTACGCGCGGCATGAGGCCAGCCCTGCAGCACACGGATGTAGTTGCCCCTCTCGAATGCCTGGGGATCTGGGCAGTGGGTCAGGCTCATGCTCCCGCGCATCTGCTGGAGCGACACGTACTCGTGTGCCTCCATCCAGGACTCGATCTCCGCCAGCACGGTTCGCAGATACTGCGGGCCGCGCACCAGAAGGGCCGAAACCATCTGCACCGCGTCGGCACCCGCCATGATTGCCTTGATCGCGTCTGTGGCGGAGTGGACCCCACCGGTGACGGCCAGCGAGGACTGCACACGCCCGAACAGAACCGCCAGCCACCGCAGACGCAGCAGCAACTCCGCGCTGGTTGACAGCTCGATCCGCGGAACGACCTCCAGCTCCTCGATGTCAATCTCCGGCTGATAGAAGCGGTTGAACAGGACCAGTCCGTCGGCGCCGGCCCCGGCGAGCTCGGTGGCCAGGTTTGCCACGGACGAGTAGAATGGGGAGAGCTTCACCGCCACCGGCATGGTGACGGCCTGCCTTACCGAACGCAGGACATCCAGGGTGCGCCTCTCGACCGCTACGCCTGTCTCCTGCGGGTCCGTGGCCAGGAAGTAGACGTTTAGTTCGAGGGCGTCCGCGCCTGCCTGTTGGATCAGCCGCGCGTATTCCACCCACCCTCCAACGGTGGCCCCGTTGAGAGAAGCGATGACGGGCACGCCCACCGCCGCTTTGATGCGCGAGACCTGTTCCAGGTACTGCTCCGGACCCAGGGCGAACTCGCCGGCCCGGGGGAAATAGGAGAGCGCCTCGGCAAAGGACTCGGTGTGCGCCTCGACGTGGTGGATGGCGGCGAGCTGTTCCTGGCTGATCTGCTCCTCGAACAGCGAGTGCATCACGATGGCGGCCGCGCCCGCGTCCTCCAGCCGCCTGACGGTGTCCAGATTCTGCGCCATAGGCGAGGCACCCGATATCAACGGGTGTGGGAGATTCAATCCAAGGTAGGTCGTGGAGAGATCCAAACTACCCCCTCCCTTCACTTGGCCAGGAGTTCATAGAGCTTGTAGCGTGTCTGCACGTCGCGGCGGGCTGATTCCAGCAGAGCGCGCGCTCTCTCAGGATCGATACCCTCCACCATGCGGAATCGCGTCTCGTTGTAGAGGAACTTCGCCAGATCACCCTTGGGCGGCCCTGAGTCAAGCTGCATCGGGCTCTTGCCCTCCTCCAGACGCCGCGGGTCGTACCTGATCAGCGGCCAGTAGCCTGTTTCCACGGCCAGCTTCTGCTGCTCCATCCCCATGGCCAGGTCGTAACCGTGGGCGATGCACGGACTGTAGGCGATGATCAGCGAGGTTCCAGGGTAGGATTCCGCTTCAAGGAAGGCGTTCACGGTGTGCGTGTCCTTGGCGCCGAAGGCCACCCGCGCCACGTAGACGCTGCCGTAGGTCATCGCCATCATGGCCAGGTCCTTCTTGGCGATGGGCTTGCCCGCCGAAGCGAACTTGGCGACGGCCCCGCGCGGCGTGGACTTGGACTGCTGGCCGCCGGTGTTGGAGTATACCTCGGTGTCCAACACCAGGATGTTCACCTTGCGGCCCATGGCCATGACGTGGTCCAGGCCTCCGTATCCGATGTCGTAGGCCCAGCCGTCTCCGCCCACCACCCAGACGGACTTCCGCACGAGGTAGTCGGCGATTAGTTCCAGGCGGCGCGCGGCCGGCGTGTTCACTCCGGCCAGCTTCTTGCGGAGTGAGACTACCCGCTCGCGCTGGGCGGCAATTCCGGCCTCGCTCGACTGGTCGGCCTTCAAGATGGCGTCGGCCAGGTCGGGGCCGACCTGCTGTGCAAGTGTCCGCACGAGATCTTCGGCCTGCTCGGAGAGCGAGTCCAGGGCCAGGCGGAACCCGAAGCCGAACTCGGCGTTGTCCTCGAACAGCGAGTTGGACCAGGTGGGGCCGCGGCCGTCGCTGTTCGTGGCGTAGGGCGTCGTCGGCAGATTCCCACCGTAGATGGACGAGCACCCGGTGGCATTGCCGATCAGCAGGCGGTCCCCGAAGAGCTGGGTGAGCAGCTTGACGTACGGTGTCTCCCCGCAGCCCGCACAGGCTCCCGAGTACTCGAAGAGCGGCGTTAGGAACTGCGATCCCTTCACGTCCAACTTGATTCGGGTACGGTCCGGTTCCGGCAGTGACAGGAAGAACGCCCAGTTCTCTCGTTCGGGCTCCCGCAGCGGGATCTGGGGCGCCATGTTGATCGCCTTGTGCTTGGGGTTGGTCTTGTCCTTGACCGGGCAGACCATCACGCACAGGCTGCAGCCGGTGCAGTCCTCAGGGGCCACCTGCAGCGTGTACTCTAAGCCTTTGACCTCCTGGCTGCGGAAGGCCGTGGACTTGAAGGTAGGCGGCGCGCCCTTCAAGAGCTCCGGATCGTAGTACTTGGCCCGGATGGTTGCATGCGGACAGACGAGAACGCACTTGTTGCACTGGATACAGATCTCGGCGTCCCACACCGGGATCTCCAGGGCGATGTTGCGCTTCTCCCACTGGGTTGTCCCTACCGGCCAGGTGCCGTCAACGGGAAAGGCGCTAACCGGGAGCAGGTCGCCCATGTTGGCCGCTATCACCCCGATCACGCGCTGCACGAACTCCGGAGCATCGGTAGAGATGGTCGGGGGAAGTGACTTCGTGGCAGTAACCTTCTCCGGCACATCTACCAGGTGCAGGTTGGCAAGAGTCTCGTCCACCGCCTGCCAGTTCCGGCGGACAACCTCATCGCCCTTCTTGCCGTAGGTCTTCTCTATGGACTCCTTGATCTTACTGATAGCCTCGTCTCGCGGCAGCACACCGGAGATCGCGAAGAAACAGGTCTGCATGATCGCGTTGATGCGGCCGCCCATGCCTGTCTTGCGCGCTACCTCCACTGCGTCAATGGTGTAGAACGTCAGGCGCTTCTCGATGATCTGCTCCTGCACCTCACGGGCCAGATGGTCCCAGACCTCCTCCGGACCGTATGGCGAATTCAGGAGGAAGACCGCGCCAGGAGCAGCATATCTGAGCACATCGTACTTCTCCATGAAGACAAACTGATGGCACGCTACGAAGCTCGCGTGCTTGATGAGGTAGGCGGACTGGATCGGCCTGGGCCCAAACCGCAGGTGCGAGATGGTCATGGCCCCCGATTTCTTGGAATCGTAGACAAAGTACCCCTGGGCGAAGTTGGGCGTCTCCTCCCCGATGATCTTGATTGAATTCTTGTTGGCGCCCACAGTGCCGTCGGCGCCCAGCCCGAAGAATACCGCCCTGGAGACGTCATCCGGCTCGGTGTCCAGGTCGCGATCGAAGGGCAGCGACAGACCCGTTACGTCATCGGTGATTCCAACCGTGAAGCAGGGTTTAGGCTTGGTTGCGGCCAGCTCTGAAAATACCGCGCAGACCATGGCCGGGGTGAACTCCTTGGAAGCCAAGCCGTACCGCCCGCCGCTCACGGTCGGCGGCACGGAGAAGCGGGCAAAACCCTCTTCCTGGGCCTCCCGGAGGGCGGCAACCACATCCATGTACAGCGGTTCGCCCGGTGCTCCGGGCTCCTTGGTCCGGTCCAAGACGGCGATCGCCTTGACCGAGGATGGCAGGGCCGCGACGAAGGCCCTGGAAGAAAACGGCCTGTACAGGCGGACCTTGAGCACGCCGACCTTCTCCCCGCGGGTCAGCAGCCACTCCACGGTCTCGTGGACGGTTTCGGCCCCCGAGCCCATCAGCACGACAACCCGTTCGGCTTCCGGGTCCCCAACATAGTCGAAGAGGTGGTACCGGCGGCCGGTGAGCTCCCCGAACCGGTCCATGGTCTCCTGCACCACGTCAGGGCAGGCCGTGTAGAACCGGTTGACCGCTTCCCGCGCCTGGAAGTAGGCGTCGGGGTTCTGCGCCGTCCCACGCAGTACCGGGCGGTCCGGCGTCATGGCACGGCGGCGGTGATCCTCGATGAAGTCAGTTGGAAGCATTGCGCGCAGGTCGTCATCGCTGAGATACTCGATCTTAGCCACCTCGTGCGAAGTGCGGAACCCGTCGAAGAAGTGCAGGAATGGCAGACGCGACTTCAGCGTGGCCGCCTGAGCGACCAGGGCCATGTCGTGGGCCTCCTGCACCGAGTTGGAAGCCAGCAGGGCGAAGCCGGTCTGCCGGCACGCCATTACGTCGGAGTGGTCGCCGAAGATCGAGAGCCCGTGCGTGGCCAGCGTTCGGGCGGAGACGTGCATCGCGAACGCGGTCAGCTCGCCGGCAATCTTGTACATGTTGGGGATCATAAGCAGCAGCCCTTGGGAAGCGGTGAACGTCGTCGTCAGGGCGCCTGCCTGCAGGGAGCCGTGCACGGCGCCGGCGGCGCCTCCCTCGGACTGCATCTCGACCACTATGGGCACCGAGCCCCAGACGTTCGCTTTGCCCTGAGCCGACCACTCGTCCGCGAACTCCCCCATCCCCGAAGACGGTGTGATGGGGTAGATGGCCACAACTTCGTTGGTACGAAACGCGACTGACGCGGTCGCCTCGTTCCCTTCAATGGCAACCATCTGTCGCTGTGTGGTCTCCGACATGCAAAGTCCTCCTCGCGTGCGAAATCATCTGAATGCGCGCTGTTTTCGCAGGTGATATAGAGACGGCTTTGGGGTATCTACCCGGCAGTGGCCGCCTCAACCCCTAGGCTAGTCGGAACAGGCAGGTATCGGTATCCACCCAACACCCGATACGGCATAGGATGCGTGGCGTAGACGACCCTGGTGGCTGGAGCGCCCGGAGGGAATCGAACCCCCGGCCTGCTGGTCCGAAGCCAGCCGCTCTGTCCCCTGAGCTACGGGCGCGCGTCCTGCAGCGAGTATAACATAGGACCGGCCGCGGGCAGAGCCCCGACGGCATCAGCTAGGGCTGCCGCGTCAGCGCCGTCTCGACGGCCCGAAACCACTCCTGGGGGTCGGTCACCACGCCGGGGAACTTGCGCACGATGCGACCAAAGCGGTCAACGAAAAAGGTCTCCGGTACGCCGGTGAGGCCGTAGGCCCGGTAGACTGTGTTGTCCTTGTCGCGAACCGTGGGGTAGGTAGTTTTGGTCTCGTGCAGGAACCGCAACGCCGCCGGCGTCAGGTCCTGCACGTTCACGCCCACCACCATGACCCCCCGCTCCCTGTACCGCTGCCAGGTGGCCTCCAGGGCGGGTGCCTCCTCACGGCACGGTATGCACCAGGACGACCAGAAGTTCAACACGACCACCCGGCCGCGGAGCGCCCCCAGGTCCACTCTCCCCTCCGCATCCAGGCGCGGGAGCACGAGCAGGGGTGCTACCGGGATCTCTCCCCGCGCCAGCGCAACGCTGAGCGAGGCCGGCCGATTAGTACGTAAGGTTACGAAGACCAGCAACCCAAGGAAGACCACGAGGCTGCCCATCAGGACCGCCTGGTGCCGCCTGCTGCCCATTGGTCCCATCCCGACCTAGACGACAGGATACCCGGCGGCCTGCAGGGCCTCGCGGAGGCGCGCCTCATCCAGCTCCGTCGGATTGAACTCCACCAGGACCTTCTTTGTCACGGCGCTGGCCTCGACCTTCGCCACGCCGGGCAACTGCGCAAGAGCCTTGGTCACGGTGCGCACGCAGCCATCACAGTGGATCTTGGGAACGTCGAAAGTCTTCGTAGTCATCTCAGCGTCACTCCCTCCGTAGAGATGGTACCCGCAGGTCGGTATCCCCGTAGCCGCAGGCTGTTGCTCACCACCGTAACCGAACTGGCAGCCATCGCCAGCGCGGCCAGGACCGGGCTCAGCAGCATGCCTGTAAAAGGATACAGCACGCCGGCGGCAACGGGAATCAGGGCGACGTTGTATGCGAACGCCCAAAACAGGTTCTGCCGGATCGTACGCATCGTGCGACGGCTGAGGGCAATCGCCGACAGCACCCCGCGCAGATCCTCGCCGATCAGCACTATGCCCGCGGACTCGATGGCCACGTCGGTCCCGGCGCCGATCGCTATGCCCAGGTCCGCGCGCGCCAGGGCGGGCGCGTCGTTGATCCCATCTCCCACCATGGCCACCACGTGCCCTTCACGCTGCAGCGCCTCGACGTGCGCGGCCTTCTCGTCGGGTTTGACCTCGGCCAGAACGCGGTCGACTCCCACCTGCTGCGCGATCGCTTCGGCGGTCCGCCGGTTGTCGCCCGTGAGCATTACTACCTGGAGACCCATCCGGTGGAGCGCGGCCACGACTTCCCGGCTGTACGGCTTTAGGGTGTCGGCCACGCCGATCACCCCGGCAGCCCGGCCGTCCACCGCCACCAGCATCGGCGTCTTGCCGTCCGCGGCCAAGCCGTCGGCGCGCGCGGCCAGGGCGTCCGCCGCGATCCCGTGGCGGGCTATCAACGCGGCGTTGCCGACAAGGATCTGCCGCCCCTCGACCGTGGCCTCGATGCCCTGACCAGGCACGGCCTCGAACGCGGCGGCGTCGCCGAGGGCGATTCCGCTGCTCCGCGCGCGGGCGACGATTGCCTCTCCTACCGGATGCTCGCTCCCGCGCTCGGCCGCACCCACCAGTCGCAGCAGCGTTGTCTCGTCGAACCCTTCGGCCGGAAGGACGTCCGTTACCGCGGGTGTCCCGCGCGTAAGCGTACCGGTCTTGTCGAGCACCACCGCGGTGATGCGGTGCGCGATCTCCAGCGCCTCGCCGCCGCGGATCAGGATCCCGGCCTCGGCACCCCGCCCGGTCCCGACCATGATCGCCGTGGGTGTGGCCAGTCCGAGCGCGCACGGGCACGCGATTATCAGCACCGCCACGAAGGTGAGCAGGGCATAGGTCAGCGCGGGCTGCGGGCCGATTGCCAACCAGACCCCGCCGGTGACCAGCGCGATCACGATCACCACCGGCACGAAGTAGGCGGCCACCCTGTCGGCCAGGCGCTGAATCGGCGCCTTGGTACCCTGGGCTTCCTCGACCAGCCGAATGATCTGCGCCAGCGCGGTGTCGCGTCCCACCTTCGTGGCGCGGAACCGGAAGGTCCCGGTCCTGTTGAGGGTCGCGCCTATCACCTCGACGCCGGCGGCCTTCTCCACGGGCATGGACTCCCCGGTGATCATTGACTCGTCCACCGTTGAGAACCCATCGAGCACGGTGCCGTCCACCGGGATCTTCTCGCCTGGGCGCACGACCACGACGTCGCCCACAACCACATCCTCGATCGGTATGTCAGCCTCGGAGCCGTCCCGGATCACGCGGGCGGTCTTGGCCTGCAGCCTGATCAAGCGACGGATCGCCTCGCTGGTACGGCCCTTGGCCAGCGCCTCCAGGTACCGCCCGAGCAGAATGAAGACGATGATTATCGAAGCGGTTTCGTAGTAGACCGTTGGCTCGAGCCCGCCGCCCGTGAACCACTGCGGGAAGAAGGTAGCGGCGACGCTGTATAGATACGCCGCCGAAGTGCCCACCGCGATGAGGGTGTTCATGTCGGCGGTCCCGTGTCGTGTCGCCGCCCACATCCCGCGGTAGAACCGCCAACCCGCCCAGAACTGAACGGGGGTCGCCAGGGCGAACTGCACCATCCAGTTGTGCAGCAAGGCCGGCGCCCAGACGTGGACTCCCATATGCGGGAGGCTGCCCCAGAGAATCGGGAGGCAGAGCAGCGTCGCGCCCACCAGGCGGATGCGCAACGCGCGTTGTTCGCGCTCGCGGCGCTCGGCCTCGCGGTCAACGGCGCCCTCCTCGGCGGCCAGTGGCTCGTAGCCCGCGTCACGCACGGCGCGCCACAGCGCCTGCGGCGTGGCAACGCCGGGTATGAACTCGACCGTCGCCTGTTCTCGCGCCAGGTTCACCGAAGCTGATAGGACGCCTTCAACCGTCCGTAGAGCCGTCTCGACCGTGTTCACGCACGAAGCGCAGGACATCCCGGCAATGGGTATAACCAGGCGCTCATTCCGGACCTCGTAGCCGACGGCGCGTACCGCGGCGATCAGGTCGGTCAGGGTGGCCTGCGCGGCGTCAAAGGCAACCAAGGCGCGCTCCGAGGCGAAGTTGACCTGCACCGCGCTCACCCCGGCCGTCTTGAGAAGGCCCTCCTCCACCCTGTTCACGCACGAGGCGCACGACATCCCTTCGACCGGCAGTTCGATCCGCCGCAAGGCGGTGCGACCGTTCGCCATGGTGCTGCCTCGCTCCCAGGCTAGAGCCTGCTCGACGTCTTGAAGACCTCGAGCAACTCGGTGATGATGCGCTCACGCTCCCGCGCGTCGCTGGAGCGTATTGCGGTCGTTGCGCAGTGCTCCAGGTGGTCCTCAAGCAGCATGGCGTTCACCCTGTCCAGGGCCCGTTGCACGGCCTGGACCTGCCGTATCACGTCTATGCAGTAGGCATCGCCCTCCACCATGCGCTCGACCCCGCAGACGTGCCCCGCGACGCTGCGAAGCCTCACCAGCACTTTCCGCCGCTTCTCGACCGATCCGTGCTTTGCCACCGGAGTGACCGCCTTCACGGGCGTGCTCCTCTCTGTTCCCCTGCCCCCGCCGTACCCCCCCCTGGGGGGAGGGGTACTCCCATCAGCGTACGCTGCCCGCCGGCGCGTGTCAACGGGGTGAGGGTGACAAGAACCCTCCCGCAGGAGAGAATAGGAGAAGATCCTCCGATCATGCGCAGGGAGCGTGAACCATCATGAACCAGAACATCCCCATCACCGTGGCGCACGGCGACGGCATCGGCCCGGAGATCATGGCCGCCACACTGCTGGTCCTGAGCGAGGCTGGCGCCCGGATCGACATCGAGACGATCGGGATCGGCGAGAAGGTCTTCCTCCGGGGTCACAGCAGCGGCATCGAGCCCGGAGCATGGGAGTCGCTTCGCCGCACGAAGGTGTTCCTCAAGGCCCCCATCACAACGCCCCAGGGCGGCGGCTACAAGAGCCTCAACGTGACCACGCGCAAGATGCTGGGGCTGTACGCCAACGTGCGGCCGTGCTCGGCCTACCACCCCTTTGTGGATACCAAGCATCCCGGGATGGACGTCGTGATCGTGCGCGAAAACGAGGAGGACCTGTACGCAGGGATCGAGTATCGCCAGACAGACGACGTCTATCAGAGCCTGAAGATCATCTCCCGACCCGGGACCGAAAAGATAGTCCGATACGCCTTTGAGTACGCTGCGCGGCACGACCGCAAGAAGGTCACCTGCTTCACGAAAGACAACATCCTCAAGATGACCGACGGGCTGTTCCACAAGGTCTTCGACGAGATCGGCACGCAGTATCCCGCGATCACCAAGGAACACTGGATAGTTGACATCGGTGCCGCCAAACTGGCCGACACGCCCGAGGCATTCGACGTGATCGTGCTGCCCAACATGTATGGCGACATCCTCTCGGACGTGGCCGCGCAGATCGCCGGATCGGTGGGGCTGGCAGGATCGGCCAACATCGGCGACCAGTGCGCCATGTTCGAGGCCATCCATGGTTCGGCGCCGCGCCGCGCAGGTCAGAACGTGGCGAATCCCTCGGGCCTGTTGCTGGGTGCGGTGATGATGTTGGTCCACATAGGTCAGCCGGACGTGGCGGAGCGCGTGCACAATGCCTGGCTCCGTACGATCGAGGATGGGGTGCACACCTCCGACATCTACGCCGAGGGCGTCAGCCGGGAGAAGGTCGGCACCGGTGAGTTCGCACGGGCGGTTGCCGATCGGCTGGGCCAGGTGCCCGAGCGGCTCAAGGCGGTCACATACCAGGCGGCGCCCAGGGAGACAGTCGGGGCCGTCGCCACCTCACGGCTTCGCGCGAAGAAGGCGTTAGTGGGAGTGGACGTCTTTGTTCACTGGCGGGGGGGCTCGCCCGACCAACTGGGCGGGCAGGTGGAAGCCCTCAGTGGAGGTGACCTTAGGCTGGGCATGATAAGCAACCGCGGCGTCAAGGTGTACCCCGGCGGGTTTTCCGAGACCTTGTGCGTGGACCACTGGCGATGCCGTTTCCTGTCGCGGACCGAAGGCGGGACCATCGCGCACGGTCAGATCATCGCGCTGCTGCAGCGGATCGCCAACGCAGGACTGGATTCCATCAAGACCGAGAACCTCTACACGTTCGACGGCGAGCCGGGTTACTCGCTCGATCAGGGCGAGTAGTTCACGGCGGCGATTAGGCGCCGCGCACCAGATGCCACATCTTCTCCGGCACCAGCGGCATCTCCACGTGCCGGATTCCCAGCGGGTTGAACGGCGAAGGCGTCTCCAGGAACTCGGTGGTAACATCCACAACCTGATGGGCCCGGAGCATCGGGTAGTCCGCGAAGGTCACCGTCAGCAACTGGCCCTCGGCATCGTAGATCACCTGTTCGGCCAGCAGCGGATTGACTATTGTGCCAGCGTCGTCCACCGCGACCAGTCTAAGCACGTGCACCTGCCCGGTAGTCCGGTCGATCTCCACCACGGCCGCGTAGACCCCGAACGGAAAGACCGGGTCCACAAGGCGGAAGGTCGCCGCTGCATCGAGCCCCACCTCGATGTCGGGCGGAAGCCGCATGGGATGGTAGGCGGCCGCGCGGGGAGCGTAGTACCCACCGAGGCTCACGCCCGCGGCTCCCACGCGGGAGGGGTCGAAGCCGCCGCGCCCTGCAAGCGTGTCAAGGGCGGCGGTCACCGCAACCTCATAGTCGTGCCGGATGCAGGTAGTGTACCCTGATTCGCCCTGCCCGGGTCCATCCAGCGAGAAGGTCGCCATCCCGCGCGAGAGGAACACGGCCTCCCAATGGAAGAACTCCTCCTTGGTCGAATCCAGCCCCGGGATTAGGAGCACCAGCGGCGGGCGTGACGCGCCGGGAGGCCGGCGCAGGTTGCCCACCAGGGGCGCGCCCTCGAAGGGGATCTCCACGCGCTCAGCCGACGGGTCGAGGAGCCGGTGCGCCGCGTACAGGCTGGCCACGGCCGCGGCGACCCTCTCGTCAGGCATGCCGCGCCTCCTCCTCACCAAGCAGCCGCAGTGCGTTACCGCCCAGAATTGCCGCCTCATCGCCGGCAGGAAGCCCGAGCCCGCGCACGTCCCCTACCGGATCCGCGACCCCCATGTCAAACGGGTAGTCCGACCCGAGCAGGACGTGGTCCGCTCCGGCGTAGTCCACCAGCGACCGCAACAGGTCCGCGTCGTGGGTCACGGTGTCGTAGTAGAGGCGGCGCAGCGAGGCATCGGGGGATTCCCGTAACCTGGAACGGGCGTCGCTCTGAAAGGAGTGCGAGTGTCGCAGCCGCCCGCGCACGCACATGAGGGCCCCACCGCCGTGGGCCAGGAGCACCTTGAGCCGCGGGTACCTCTCCATCACGCCGGCCATCACCATCTGGGCGGCGGTGATCGCAGTCTCCAGGGGATTGCCCACGGTGTTCCACATGTAGTACCCGCCCAGCGCCGCCATATCAAAGCCCCGCGTGGTCGGGTGGATGAACACCAGCGCATGGGAGGCCTCGGCGGCCTCCCAGAACGGCAGGAAGCGGTCGTCCCCAAGCGGCACTCCGCGCACGCCGGCGGCAACCTCGACTCCTCGGAGCCGGCGCCCTGCCATCAGCGCCTCGAGCTCGCGCGCGGCCACCTCAGGTGCCTGCAGCGGCACCGCGCCGAGGGCTGCGACGCGGCCGGGGTAGGACTCGACAAGCCGGGCCAGCGCGTCGTTCTGAACCCGGCAGGCGCGCAGCCCCTCCTCCGCTTCGAGCTCGTAGCCAAGCAGGGGAACCCACGGGCAGAGCAGCGTGCGGTCCATGCCCCTGGATTCCTGGAACCGCAGTATCGCCTCAATCTGGACGAACTCATGGAGCGCGGACCTGATCTGCCGCCCGCCTGCTTCGACGGTCTGCTTCCCTTGCTCCCAGTACACGTGGGGCCGCCACGACTCGACTCCTGCATCGCGCGTGGCTTCCGGCACGATGATGTGTGCGTGCCCGTCCATTGTCATGACCAAGACCCCCTTGCCAACAGACTCATCACCTGTAGAAGAGCAGCACGGACGAACCGGCAATGATCAGTGCCGAACCCTGCCAGAGGCGCGTTGTGACCTGTTCTACCCGACGGCCACCAACAAACGGAGATAGCAGGAGCACAACCGGTACCGAGACCTGGCTGAGGGCCAGAGCGACAGCCACCGGTACCAAGTCCACGGCGATCCAGCGTGCCCACGTGGATAGCCCCACCAGAATACCGGCCGCGAGCTTGAACAGCATGGCCTCGCGGCCAACCGGCCGGCCTGTGGGCGAGCCTCGCCCGCCCAGAAGAAGTCGTGGGAAGAGAAGAAGCCCGTACGCTGCCGCAGATCCGGCAAGCCCGGCCGTGACGCCGAGCAACGGGGACGGGAGGCCTTCCAGTCCCTTTCGGATGAAGACCGGGCTCATCGCCCAGCAGAGCGCCGTCCCCAGCCCCCACAGGGACGCGCGCCACCCGGCCTGAGCGCCCGAAAGCGGCGCCGAAGGACTCCCTATGCCGGAGATCACGACCACACCAACAATCACGAGCCCTACGCCTGCCAGAGCTGGCAGGCCGGGCAGCTCGCGTAGGGCAAACACGGCCAGAACCGTGGCGAAAAGCGGCACGGCGGCCAGCAACGGCGTCGTGCGCGCCGCGCCGATTCGCTTCTGGCTGGCGTTGAGCAACGTCCATCCGAGGAAGAAGTGAAAGAAGCCGGCCAGGAAGAAGTTGGCCAACGCCGAGGGGGGCGCGGAAAGCAGCCGGGCCGCGTCCTCGGTTGCGAGGGCGATTCCCAATAGGACGGCCGTGCTGATAAGTAGCTGCGCAAATGTGGATCGGATGACATCCATCCCGCGCACCGCACGGCTGTTGACGGACTGGAACAGCCCGAAGCCCACGCCTGAGGCAATCGCCCATAGGCCGCCGGTCATGCGTGGACTGCGTTCACGATCCCACCAGGTTGGTGCACTTCCCAACGGCAAAAGCCGCGATGTTGCCAAGCGTTATGGACAGGATGCGCCCAACCGCGCCGTCGGTGTACCAGCCGATGTGCGGGGTTACGACCACGTTGAGTCCGGAGAAGTCGTGATAGATGCTGCGCTCGCCCTCCAGCACGTCCAGCCCGGCGCCTCCAAGGTGTCCCGACCGGAGGGCCTCGATGAGCGCCTGCGTGTCCACGATCGCGCCGCGCGAGGTGTTGACCAGGATCGCCCCCGGCTTCATCATCGCCAGGCGGCGGGCGTCGAGGAAACCGTGCGTTCCGACGGTCAGAGGGATGTGGAGCGTTACCGCGTCCCCCTCCGCCAGCACCCTTTCGAGCGGCGCGTACTCGAAACCGAGATCTTTCGCTGCCTGGGGGTTCTCGATCACATCGTGAGCGATTACCCGCATCCCGAACCCCTTGGCGATACGGATGCCGTGCAGTCCGACGCGTCCGGTGCCGGCCACGCCCAGGGTCTTGGCGTGCAGCTCGATACCCCTCAGCCCCTCGTCGGAAAAGCGCCGTTCCCGACGGTACCGCTCGTCTCCCCGCACGATGTTGCGCGCCACGGCCAGCAGCAGCCCAAATGCCAGCTCGGCGATCATGTGGGCGCCGTAGTCCGGCACGTTGCACACCCGGATTCCGCGGCGAGCGGTCTCGGCCAAGTCAATGTGGTCGTACCCGGCCGACCGCGTCACGATGAGCTTCAGGTTCGGGAGACGGCCCAGGATCTCGCCGGTCACGCGTCCGAACTGGTCGCGCATGCAAAGTACATCGGCCCCATCGGCCGCGGCCACGATCTCATCGGCCGTGCGCAGCGGACCGTGGAGGCTGAACTCGCACCCGTCGAGCCGAATCGCCTCTCGGTCCTCAAAGATCACGTCGGTGAAGGCAACGCGGATCAAACTCCATCCTCCCCTCGGCCCCAAAGGCCGGCGATCAGCGTACCAGGTGCGTCCCACCGTCGGCGATCAGGGCTTCGGCCTCGGCGCGTGTCGGCCACGGCCAGTCGGTGGGCGACGTCTGCTTCAGCGCAGACAGAGCATTTCCGAGCCGTACTCCACGACCCGGGTCGCCTTCGAGGTAGCCCACCAGGAACCCGGCCACGCAGGCGTCCCCTCCTCCGATCCTGTCCACTGCCTCGATCTCGTAGCGCCGGTCTGCGAGCACTTCCCCCGCGGCCCAGACAATCGAGGTCCACGTCGTGCGCCACACAGACGGTGTCCCCCGCATCGTCACCAGCACCGCGCGGAAACCGAACCGCTCCGCCAGGCGTCGCGCGACCTCCGCAGGGTCGGTGCCGCTCTCCCCCGAGATCAACTCGGTCACGTTGGGCTGATCCGGAAGCGAGGTTACCAGAATGTCCACAAACTCCATTATCGGCAGTTGCGCGGCACGGGCCTCCTCGAGGCTCCACAGCGCGGCGCGGTAGTTGAGGTCGTAGCTCACCAGACACCCTGCCGCGCGCGCTGCGACCAGGGCTTCCCGCTGTGTCTGTGCGGCCGATGCGCTCAGCGCTGGGGTAATGCCGCCCACGTGGAGAAGACGTGCCCGCGAGAGCAAAGCCCTCCAGTCCACCATCCCCGGCCTTATCCCGGCGAACGCCGATTCCTTGCGGTCGTAGATCACCTGGGTGGCACGCGGAGCCGCCCCGTGCTCGATGAAGTACAACCCGGCGCGCTCACCATCTACCCAGATGACGTGGCCTACGTCAACCCCGAACTCGCGCCCCTTGTTGGCGATCAATCGCCCCAGCGGGTTGGTAGGCAGACGGCTCACCCAGGCAGAGGCCAGCCCGAGCCGCGCCACGCCGGCGGCCACGTTGAGCTCCGCGCCGCCAACCGAGACATCCAGGGTGGGGGTCTGCTCCAGCCGCCGGTAGTCCGGCGACGAGAGGCGCACCATCGCCTCGCCGAAGGTAACCACGTCGTACGTCATCATCGCGGCGGCCAGGCCACCGTGTACAGGTGCTTCCCGCCGGCCAGCGGACCCTTCAGCAGTTCGTCCACCTCGGCCTGCGTGAACCGCTGGGTGACGAGCGAGGCGTCCGGCAGCACCCCCGGAGGAAAACGGGGCATGATGTCGTCGTGCAGCCTCACCATGTAGTCGAGCAGGGCCTCGACGCCCGGCCGGGCCTTCTCGGCGTCCGCCAGCGTAGCCCTGCCCACCACGCCCTCGGGATTGCCCACGATCTCGATCGTCCCCAGGCCGGCGTGCCCGTACCATGGGATCGCCCTCTGGTAGGCGTTTGCGGCCGAGTCCACATGGCCAGGCGGCAGGAAACTATGGACCTCGGTGTCCACCGCATCCTCCATGCGGATCGTCTCGGGGAACACAGCCAGCGAGTACGAGGTCTCGCACTCGTCGGCGTGGACGAAGGGCGTCTCGAACGGCCCGCCGTGTGCCTTGTCCTTGACGTGGGGTTGGATGGCATAGTACCAGTTCAGGTTGACGAGGACCGCCGGAACCTGGTACCACTTGGCAAAACGATGAATGGCCGTGGGGATCACATTGGCAGACTGTCGAAATGACCTACTCGTCTGGCTCGTTCGCCGCCGGCGGCGCTTCTCCTCCCGGGTCCTGAGCTGTCTCGTCCTGGGAGCTGCCCTGATCCCGGGGGTTGCCCTTATCCTAGGGGCCTCGCCGGCTACCGGCGGGGCGCAGCCGTTCGTCGCGGTCGAACTGTCACGGTCCTCGGTGCGCCAGGGTGAGGCGCTAGGGCTCTTCGTGCGGACATCCGCGCCGGCGGCACGCGTGGAGATCCGCTTTGCCGGGCGACGGTGGCCTGCCTACCGCGCCGGGGAGTCTGGGTGGCGCACGGTCCTGGGCACCGACCCGAACACGCCGCCAGGCCGCCACACCTTGACCGTGGAGGTGTCCGACCTGGGGCTGGCGAGTCTCACCGCCCGGCGCACGGTCACGGTCGTCCGCGTAGCGTTTCCAAGGCGCGAGATCACCTTTGATCCCGCCCTGGCACCCCTGCTGACGCAAGAGGCCGCGGAGCGTGAGCGCAGGCGCGTTGTGCAAGCGCTGCGGGTCCTGCATCCGTCCCATCTCTGGACAGACCCGTTCACCCTGCCGCTCGAAGGTAAGCTCACCTCTGAATACGGCGTGCTGAGCATCTACCAGAAGCAGGTCAGGGGTTTCCATGGAGGCGTGGACATCCAGGCGCCACCAGGCACACCGGTCCGATCAGCCGGCCGCGGCATCGTGCGCCTGGCCGAGTTTCTTCCGCTCAGCGGTCACGCGGTGCTGGTGGATCACGGCCTGGGGGTTGTCACGTCGTACCTGCACATGTCGGAGATAGGCGTGCGCGTCGGGCAGAAGGTTGGCAGGGGCGAAATCTTGGGCCGTGTGGGGAGCACAGGGTTGTCCACCGGCCCCCACCTCCACTGGGGGCTGCGCGTGAACGGGACCAAGGTGGACCCTATGCGGTGGACAACGCGGTAGAGCCCCACCGGCGCTACGGATGGAATCGGTACCGCCAGTAGGTGCGCTTCTTCTCTCGCTCCTGCCTGCCCGTCATCTCGGTGATTGCGATCTCAACAACCAGGCACTTGGATGCGTCTTCCAGAGATATCTCCCCAGCACCAGACCGCAGGCACTGGTTGAAGTCGTTCAGCGCCCTCCTGCGCTCCTCGAGGTCCTCGATCACACGCGCCCTGCCGTGACAGATGACGCTGTCATTGTCCTGGTGACAGGGATCGCCCTCTGGATGCCGCCTGACCTCCCCGACCTGACGCCCGACGGTGAAACAAACCCGCGGGTTCGCCTTCAGGTAGTCCAGCTTCTTTCCGGTCAGCGCACAGTGGAATAGAACCTTGCCGGAGACGTACGCGTAGTTCAGCGGGACGACATATGGCTGTCCGTCCAGCGACAACCCCAGAAAGCCCACCGTCTGCTCCTGCAGGATCCTCTCGATCTCCTCGCGTGACTCCTCGAACTCCCTGACTGCCATCTTCTCCCCCCATCCTTCAACGTGGTGGCCCCCGAGGGCACGCACCTGCGCTTCGAGATCTTCAACTCGGCTATAGGGTAATCTCTGGGTTCGCTTCGTCCTGCTTGGCATGAACCAGGGGTAATCGTAAACGTTTGGGCAACAGGAAGGCAACAGGTTGTCGGCCGCGATCCAGCAGGCATGCGCAGGGTCCAAGGACCTCGGATGCCTGGCGGTGGACCTCTTGACAGGCTCATCATCCGCTCCGTACCGTGGAGTGGCCGTCCTGCCAGCGATGCGGTGGGCATGCAGAAGCGGTCGGAATCGTCGCTGTCCCCGAAGGGAGGGCCAATAAGGGCCTTTGTGGTGCCTACGCTCTGACGCGGCCGGCAGGAGGATCTGATGGCGCACGCCACCCTGAAGTCCGGTTACGCCTCGCTCGCGGACCGGCTCAACCGGTTCCCCCAGGGCGCCCCGGCGTCCGAGGTGCTGTTCAGGATCCTCGCGATGCTCTTCAGCGAGCGCGAGGCCGGCCTCGTGGCGCGCCTGCCGATCAGGCCGTTCACTGCGGCCCAGGCGGCGAAGGCGTGGCGCATCGGTGAGGCGGAGGCGCTGAAGGTTCTCGACACCCTCGCGGGCAGGGCGATCCTCGTGGACACCGAAGGTCCGGATGGGCAGCACACGTTCTTCCTGCCCCCGCCCATGGCGGGTTTCTTCGAGTTCTCGATGATGCGTGTCAGGTCCGACGTGGACCAGAAAGCCCTCGCCGAGCTGTACCACCAGTACCTCAATGTGGAGGAGGACTTCATCAAGGCCCTGTTCACCGGCGAGACCAAGCCGGGCCGGACGTTCGTGCAGGAGGCGGTGCTTCCGGCCGACGGCATCCTCACCGTGCTGGACTGGGAGCGCGCAAGCGAGGTGGTGCGCACCGCAACCCACCGGGGCGTGGGGGTGTGCTACTGCCGGCACAAGATGGAGCACCTCGGCAGGGACTGCGACGCGACGAAGAACAACTGCATGACCTTCGGCGGCGGCGCCGCGTCGCTGGTCCGCAATGGTTATGCCCGGCCTGTCGACCCGGCCGAGGGGCTCGACCTTCTCCAGGAAGCCCAGGCCCGGGGCCTGGTCCAGTTCGGCGAGAACGTGCAGCGTGGGGTGAGCTTCATCTGCAACTGCTGCGGGTGCTGCTGCGAGGCGATGATCGCGGCGCGCCGGTTCGCGGTGCTCAACCCCATCCAGACAACGAACTGGCTGCCTGTCGTGGCGTCGGCCGCGTGCACCGGGTGCGGCACCTGCGCTGCGGCCTGTCCCGTGGAGGCCATCGGCCTAGTATCAACCAACGATGCCCGGCGGCCGAAGTTGTCGAAGAAGGCGCGCGTGGACTCGACGATCTGCCTAGGCTGTGGGGTCTGCGTGCGCGCGTGCCCGCCGAAGGCGCTGTCGCTCTCCCCCCGAGGGGTCAGGGTTATCTCGCCCGTGAACTCGGCGCACCGGACGGTGCTGATGGCCATCGAGCGCGGCACGCTCCAGCACCTGATCTTCGACAACGGGGCCCTCGCCAGCCACCGGGCCATGGCCGCGGTGCTCGGCGTCATCCTGCGGCTGCCGCCCGTGAAGCAGGCGATGGCGAGCCGGCAGATGAAGTCGCGCTACCTCGCCCGTCTGCTGGAGCGGGCCGTGCCTGGGGCGTGAATCGCGCGGCATAGTGGTGCCTACGCTCCGCCCCAAGGCACACTGGTAAGGCACCAAACCTACAGACACACGACAACGCGGACCCGGCACAATCGCCGAAACCCGCGTCCGGTCTGGCCTTTCACCTGGTCGGGCCACCCGGATTTGAACCCGGGACCCCCTGAACCCGATTTCTGCTTGGGCTCGATCCGCATTTCTTCGCCCGGCTAAGACACCAGGAAGGCACCAGCCGCTGACGCCAACCAAAGGCCTTTCCAGAACTCCTGAGTGTCGTTGGGAGTTGGCGCTCCCAAGGGACTCGTCCACGAGAGGGAGCGGGTAGCTCCCTCAGGCTGGGACGCTCAGTGACTCGAGTCGCTGTAGGGTGTCCGGGTACTTCCGGACGAGCCAGATGAGGGCAGCGGCCTGTTCATTGGGTTTGCTCCGGCCCTGCTCCCACCGCTCGAGGGTCCTCGGGTTGACCCCAATCCTGAAGGCGAAGACCTGGCGCGACATGTGGAGGGCTTCCCGCGTCTCGCGAACGAAATCCGAATCGACGGGCGGAACTACGATGGGCTCCACCTCGTGGGTCCGAAGGGTCACGCGCCCCTCCCGATGGTCGCGCATCGCCTGGACACCCGCCATGAGCTCACGGAACATGTTCCGTTCCTTCGTTGCCTTGACTCGCTTCCTGCTCTTGGCCATTGCCTACTCCCTCCGCGTCCCCCGACGCTGTGCGCGCTGTCGGGTCTCTTGCTCGATCGCGGCCCTGAGGAGACGCTTCTGGTCGGGGCTCAAATCTGCCACTTCGTCCTTGTCGTGCTCAGACCGCCACGCTTCCCTCTGCCTCTCCTGCGATCCGCCCAACGGAGCTTTCGGAATCCGCCAGTCCCAGCGATGACGGCTCCTGCCTCGAAATCGCGAGCCAGGTGGAGCTGGAGCATCCTGTAGCCGTCGTCGCTCAGGTACTCCGGGACGAGCTGTGTGAACAGCGGTGCCTCGATGAACTCCACCGAAGCAAATCCTACGCAATTTGCGTATACTCGTCAAGCACTTCTTTCGGCGGGTGCGCATCAGGCGGTTCACCAACCAGACGTAGCTGAACATGGCGTCGTGCTTGAGATCGTATCCACGCACCGTCCTCTGCTCCGTCGAGGGGTGAAATAGAGCATTCTACCGCACCCTGCTGGGCGCTCAACGCCCAGAGTGGAACACAACGTGAGCGCGTGACGTCAGCGGGCCCACGCAGCCTACCCGTTGGCGGCCCGCTGCGCTTCGTTCGGCACGCACCCGCAGGGTTTCCGCGTCCTTCCAGAACCTGCGAGGCTTCTTGGCTGGCGAAGTTCCATGAGCAGCGTGCCGAAGCCAATTGACTGCGCTTTCGGGCAGCAGGGACACGAGCACGCGGCTGCGTGGAAACACGTACACGAACCCAGTAAGAAGCACGAACGCGAGCCCCGCCCAACGGCTAGAACCCGCGTCCTGTCTATCTTTTGACCTGGTCGGGCCGCCGGGATTTGAACCCGGGGCCTCCTGAACCCCATTCAGGCGCGTTCCCGCACGTCCGACGGCGAGGATGCAGTCAGGACGCGGGTTCTGACGTTCGCTCCTTCTGCCGGTGCCCCGTTGTTGCCTTCCTGTTGCCTTCTTTGGCGCCGGCTTGCGCCCGGAACCAGGCGTCCATCCGCTCGCCCATCCCCTGGAACGCCCCGGCCATCAGGTGCCCGTAGGTGTCCATCGTCGTGCCGATCCGCTCGTGACGCATCCGGGCCTGAATGGCCTTGGCGTGTTCCCCCATCGCGATGAGGTGCGTCGCCGTCGAGTGCCGCAGCGCGTGGAACTTCACTGGCGGGATGCCCGCGCGCTTGAGGTGGCGGGTGAAGGCGTGCCGGAGGTTGTGAGGGTCAATCGGCCCGCCGGCCCGGTTGCGGAAGACGTAGGGCTGCCCCGGATCATCGCTGGCCGGCAACGCGAGCAACGCCTGCACCACCGAGGGCGAGAGCTCGTCAACCACGGCCGCCGATCCCTTCGTCTTCGGTGCCGCGTCATGCACGACGTACCTCTCGCCCAGCCGCTCGCGCTTGCGACTTGCCCTCACGCGCAGGCGCCGGTTCGCCAGGTCGAGGTCGTCCCACTTCAGCGCCAAGACTTCGCCGCGGCGCAAACCGGCGTTGACGGTGAGATGGTACAGCGTCCGATAGGGCTCCTGTGCGATGGCCAGCAGCCGGTCTACCTGCTCAGGCGTGAGGTACTGCACCCGGCCCTCGGCGCCCTTGCGCGTCGGCAGCGGCTTCGCCTTCACCGCAGGATTCGAGGCCAGCGCCCCGCGCTCGACCGCATCGGCGAGGATCATCCGCAGGATGTTCAGCGTGTCGTTCATCGTCGTGACTGACAGCGGCTGAGGCTCCTTCTTCTGCTTCGGATGATGCCGCCGCGCACGCTGGCCGGAGACCAGCCAAGCCTCCACGTCTTCGCGCGTGATGGCGCCGAGGCGCTTGCCTGCGAAGAAGGGCAGGAGCCGCTCCACCGCGTCCTCGTAGTCCTCGAACGTCTTGGCCTGGACCCGCGGCGGCCGCATCCGCTCCAGCCAGGCCGCGGCCACCTCGTCGAAGTGTTGCGTCCGCGACGGCGGGAGATGGTGAATCCCGAGTTGCGCCTCGGCTTCCCGCTGCGCCAGGACCTTGCGGGCCAGGCGCTTGCCCTCTTCACCCGGCCCGATGGTCTGCCGGACCCGTTCGCCGTTGGCGGCGATGTAGTCAACAAACCATGTGCCGCGCCCTTCGTTGAACCTCACGCTGCCCATCGCTTCACCTCCTCCGTCACGTGCTTGGCGATTCTACCGTGATCGTTCAATTCGGACACCCCGCAGGGCGTTGTAGGAGGCGACTTTGGTGCCAAAGCCATCGAGAACATCGACGTAGATCGCCTCCGGCACATGATGCCCTTCCTGCTTCTGCGCCTGGACGTACAAGGCAGCGAACATTTCTACTGCTCGTTGCTGCTCGTAGGGAGCCGCGCGATACCATTGGTCCTCGACGACTATCGTCAGGGTACTGGTCGAGGGATCGGCCCGGACCGACCGCACGAAAGAGATTTGCACAAGCTGACTTAGCATCTCCTGAACCGCACCTGGGCGGACTGGTACAACAGCAGCGGGAGGACCGGCCGGACGCCTCGGGCCGCCGAGTTGGGCGAGATTCAGGGCATTGCCAACGATGCCCAGCGCGAAGAGCGCCAGCACGACCTTGACGATGAGGTGCTGCCGCCGCCACCAGGCAACTGCGGCGCTCGTGCCGAGCCGTTTCTGCTCTTGAGGCTGGTAGGTGGACGCGACCCAGAAGGGCTCGCCTTCTCCCGGCTTCTTGCCCACGTCTGGCACAGTTCACCTCCTACGTCGTGATGGCTTCCTGGCCCTGGAGCCGACACTCCCCGCCTGCCCCTGGCCGTACCGGCGCCGACGGATGCGCGCCATCTCCAGGGCCTCGCCGAATCCCGCGATGATGGCCCTGTCCTCTTCTGAGGTCGCCTGGTGGAGGAGTTCCCCCAGGCGCTTGTAGGCCTGCTCCCTGGGCAGATCGGTGGCCTCTGCCGCAAGCCGGTGCAGTTCAGAGCGCCACGGAGATCCTTCCGTGGGCCATCGCGGCATCGCTCATCGCCTCCAGTCTGGCGCCTTCCGCAGGTACTCGCGCAGGGCCTCGACGAGGACCACTCGGACGTTCACCCCGCGCAGGCTGGCCAGCGCTCGCGCCTCGCGCAGGAGTGACGCGGGAAGCCCGCGCACGAACAGCACGACGGTCTCTTGGGGGTGGCGCGGAAGATCGGGCGCCTTCCCGCGGGTGGGCTTGCGTGTGGGCATCGTGCTCACCTCCTGCTATCGAGTATAGCAGGCGTGGCCAGGATTGCAAGAGGAGGTCCGGGACAGTCCCGGCCGGTTCGTCGCTTCGTGTTTCAGGCTCTGAAACAGGCCGTGGCGCGGTTCCAGGAGCGGGGGGAGGGCAACATACCCTCCGCGGCCTCCGGCCTGTCCTGGGGCCGCTCAGGGCAGGCAGCGCCGCATAAACTGGGCGGGCTGTTGAAGGGGATGGAGAAAGCTGGTGGCGGCCAGCCCTCAAAGAACCGGCAACACGATGTTACTGGTTTCCCTCCGACTCTCGCAGATCAAGGCATTGACAAGATGGCGGCCTCCCGCTGGCAGACGATTTCCACCTTGCCAGAAGCGCGCGTCGAGGAATACCTGGAAGCGTGCGGGGCCTCCGGCCTGTCCTGGGGCCGCTCAGGGCAGGCAGCGCCGCACAAACTGGGCGGGCTGCTGAAGAGGATGGAGAAACGAACCGGGGGCGACGCTGCGAAAGCACGAACTCGGTATCATGATGTTACCAAGCTTCCGCCATCGCTGAAAGCCCAGGGCATCGAGAAGATGGCTGCTTCCCGCTGGCAGACCATCGCCCGATTGCCGGAGGCGCGCGTTGAGGAGTACCTGGAAGCGTGCGGGGCGTCCGGCCTGTCCTAGGGGCCGCCAGGCGCCTTCTCCGGCGCGCTGTGGGAGGGCCGGGACGGGGGGCCGGCCTCCAGGACGTACCAGGAGCGGTTTCTCGGAGGCGGGCCGGGGTCTAGATACCCCCCCGGGCGTCAGTCGGGGTCGGCGACGCCGCGGGCCAGGCCCCACCTCGTCGGCAGCGACCAGCCCTCCTCCAGCAGCCGGACCTCGCCGCGCACCCGCATGGACCCCAGTAGCCGGGCCAGGACCGCCTCCTCGACGCGCGGCAGCGCCGCCCGGAGCGCGCGGAAGGTGAGCGGGCCGCCGGAGAGCGCCTGCCGGATGGCTTCGGTCGCCTCGGCCTCGGACAGCGGCGGCGGGCCGGGTACCGGCATCGGGTCCGGGGTGCGCCCCTCGCCCTGCCGGTAGCCGAAGGCCCGCCTCTGCACCTGCCTCCGACCGTCCCTGCGCCGCGGCATCTAGCGCCGGGTGGCGTAGTATTCCTTGTCGTGGTCCTCCCAGAGTTCGGGGTTGTGCCGGAGGACCGTCGCGATGGCCTGCTCTTTCGTCAACGGCCTCTCGGTGCCTGCGCTCTTCTGGACTAGCGCCTTGGCCTGCTGCTCGATCAGCCGCTCGGTCTTGGTGGCAGGCTTCCGATTCGGCTTCCCGTCCTCGTCCTCATCCTCGGGCCTGCGGCGGGCCGCCTTTGCCTCCTCGTCCTCCTCGGACAAGGCGGCCTCCAGCAGGCCCTCCAACGTGTCGAGCAGGTCCGCGGCGTCGCCAATCTCACCGGAATTCAGTGCCGTGCGGATGCCGGCGATGCCCTCCCTCGCGTCCTCAAGCAGCTTCATGTTGCTCCCCTCCTCGGGTGTCTCGTGTGTGCTGTTCCTCGCCTTCAGCAGGGCGAACTTGCGGCGGTTGGCCGCTCGTTCTACCAAGGATACCTCGCGGGCGTCTATGCGTCGCAACAGCCGCGGCATGGCTCAGTCCTCCTCTCGGGCGGGCGCGAGCGCGCTCCAGTCCCCGCGCCGCACCATGCGCGCCGCCTCCTCCTCGCCGACGCCTAGCGCGGCCACGATGGCGCGGACCTCCCGCTGCTCGTCCGGGCTGAGGGCGCCTCCCTCGTCCGCCGGCTCGCCCGCGGCATCCCCGGCCGGCTCCTGGCGCGCCGCGAGTTCTTCGAGCAGCGGGATCAGCGCGTCTAGTTCCTCGATCATCTCGACGATGTCCGCCGCGTCGGGGTCGCCCGCCTCGGCGGCCTCCCCCCAGGCGTCGCGGGCCGAGTCGTCCATCTCCGCCGCCATTCGCCGTAAGGTCTTCTCGACGTACGGGAGCCCGGCGATGGCCTCGATAGCATCGTCGCGGCTGATGCCTCGCCGCTCGGCCAGTTCTGCGGCTGCGGCCCGAGGGTCGCCACCGACCTCCTCCAGCGCTTCGAGCGCTAGGCGGAGTGGCCGGAGGGTCTCGCGGAGCGCCTTTCGGGCCTCCGCGCCTAGCACCGCCATCTCCGCGGCTTCTGCCAATCCGTTGGGCTTACGTCGTTTGGGCATGATGCTCACTCCCTTCGGCTTCTGTCAGCGCCCGCTGGACGGCTTCTGTCAGCGCCGGCGCGCCCTCGAACCGCCGTGCCAGGGCCTCGGGCCGGCGCAGGTCGCGCGCGATGCTGGCGATAATCGCGGCGGGGTTGCTCACGGGGCCGGCGAAGCGTTGCCCGGCGGTGCCCAGCGGGAGCGCGACGGTGCCGCGGCCTCTGAGCTCGAACAGCAGCCGGCCGACGACCTCGCCCACCGTGTCCCACCACATCCAGCGGCCCAGGAAGCCCACGGCCGCCGGCTGAGGGAGAATGCCTGCCGTGGCCGCGAAGAGCGCCTCCAGGCGCCCGGTGAAGTGCGCCAGTTCGTCGCGCAAGCCGCCCAGCCGTGCATCAACGGCCGCCGCGGCGTTCGCTAGGCCCTGGACCTGCTGTGCGACCTGGCGCCCGAACTCGCGCAGGGCCTCGGCCTCACGGCGTGCCCGAAGCGCCAGTTCCTCGCCGGAGAGGACCGCCCGCTCGCGCTCCAGCACCTCGATGGTGCGCTCGGCGACCAGGATGTCGCCCACCATCGCCAACGCCTTCTCGCGGCTACCGGCGCCATCCCGCAGCGCCTGATCCTGCGCCCCTCGCAGCCGGACGACCGCGGCCCGCGCTGCTACCAGGTCTGCCTCGCAGGTGGCCACCCTCTCGGCCAGCACCTGCTCGTCGTCCCTCAGCGCCCGTCCGGCGTTGATCGTCATCACCGCCTCCGCCTTCCGTCTTCGTGCCATGCTCCGCCTCCCTTCGCTCACCGCGATGTTCACAATCCACGCGGCCGGCGCTGGCCAAGCACGGTATCGCCGGGCCAGACCTGCGCCGCCTCGTGCAGGTCCGCGTTGATCCCACTCACATCGCTCCAGCGCCCTGCAAGCACCGGCGCCGCGGCCACCTGCTGCGCGGCAAGACCTACCGCGATGGCGTGGTCATCATGCCGGCCCGGCCGGTGATCTACGCGCCAGCCAGCCGAAGTCTCGGCCACCTCCAGGCCCAGCAACTCCCGGCGCAGCGCCTCGTGCGGCCGGCACCGCAGACGGCCGGTGCGGATGAGGTCCAGCAGCACCGAGAACAACCGGCGCCGGCCCTCGGCCGTGAACTGGTACTCCTCGACCCTAACACCTCGGGCGCGGAGGCGCTGGCCCAGCAGGACGCCCTGCCAGGGGTCGAGAATCACCGGCGCACCGAACTGCCGGGCCAGGGCCGCCACCGCGTCCTCGACCTCCTGCAGGTCTACGCGCCGGCCCGCCGTCGGCTGCCAGGTCTCCAGCGCCTCGACCACGACGAGGCCGCCACTCAGCCGGCGCACCGCCGCAGCCACCGCAGCATCACGCGCCAGGCCCAGGTCCAGGCCCACCGCCACAGGCCCCGGCCCGGTCGGCAGGTCAGGCGTGAAGATGGCGTCCACCTCAGAAGCCAGCAGGAAGGCACCGGCGCCCTCGACCCACCGGGATTCGTGCAGCCGGGCGAAGACGTGCGCTGGCAACGTGCGCCGCTGCTGGTCCAGCCACTCGGGCCGAAGCCAGGACGCGCACTGGCCGCGCGCCGAGAAGTACCAGTCGGCCTCCTGCTGCGCGACCTGCCGCACCTCCCAGGCGATGCCAGCGAAGTCCCACCCGGCCGTGGTGATCACCAGCATCCGGCAGGTCGGGCGCTTGCCGGTGGCAGACCAGAGAGAATCCCACAACTCGCGCCGGCGCCACTCGGCGAGTTCGTCCACCGCGATCCAGTCGGGCCGCAGCCCGTAGGCCGTCGGCGCGTCGCTGGACAGGACCCGGAGGCGTGAGCCTGTGGCCCGCACCACGATCTCCCGCTGGAGCACGCGCACGCTGCCGCGCAGCAGCGGCGACCGCCGGAACTTGTCGGCCACGTCCTCGAACAGGAGACGCGCCTGGTCCTCGTCGGCCGCGGCGCAAAACAGCCGCTGCCCCGGCCGGCCCAGCACGAGTTCCGCCACCGCCTCGGTACCCAGGTCGAACGTCTTGGCGTGGCCTCTCGGACGCTCTAGATAAGCATGCTGATACTCGCCGGAGTCCAGGGCCACGAAGTCCTCGCGCTGCCAGGGCTCCAAGACCTCGCCGAGAGGTCGGCCGTTCTCCAGGCTGATCCCCTCGCATCGAAACGCCATGCGGTCCTGGCGCCACCGGGCGAGGGTGAGCTGGTCGGCCAGGACGGTGCTCATTCGGCGTGGGCTTCCTCTCCGCGCTCCGCGAAAACCGGCAGCGCCTCCAGGATCACGGCGTAGCGACGGGCCGCCGGCCCACGATAGGCCAACCACGGAGTGCCGCCAGCGTACCAGGCTGTCTTCGCCAGCGCCTCACGCGCCTTCGGGCCGAGGGCGTGCTTCCGCACCTTGACCTGCATGAACCGCACCTCGGCGCTGGTCCCGGCCGGGCGCAGCGCCAGGAGATCGGCCACCCCGCGGCTGCCAGCCATCCGCACCACGTACCAGCCCGCGGCCTCCAAGTGCCGGCGCACGCGGCGCTCGAAGTGCGCTCCCCGTCGCGCAGCGTTCATTCGGCCTCCACCGCATCACCAGCCACACCAGGTGGCGTTTCTCGCGGGTCGGATGACTCCTGATACCCGGGCCGCGAAGGTCCCGCGACGCCGGCAGCAGCGGCAGCCGCCAGCAGCAGTACCGCCAGCGCCAGCAGCAGGACCAGCAGCCGGACGCTCCTCACCGGCGCCGCTCCTCCTCGGCCCGCATCTCTGCCAACATCCGCGCCACGTCCGGGCCGGCCGGTGCAGGCGCTGCGGCCAAGCCCGCGAGGATGCGGCGCTCCAGCTCGGACACGTTGACGTACCGCCCCGGCGGCTCTTCGCGACGCCACAGCGGAGAGGCAAGCAGCCGGCGGAAGACCCGGACCTCGGCGGCGAGTTCGACCAGGCCGCGCTGGGGTTCGGGCATCTCACCCCAGCCATTCACGTAGCCGAGGCAGTGGGCGATGAAGTCCCGCAACGCCGCAGCCTGCTTCACCACCGACCGCCGCTTATCAGGCGCCCGCAGCAGCCGCCTTCCGGCGTAGGCGCCATGCGTCGGCAGGAAGCGTCCGTCAGGCCCACGTGGCCGGGTGGAGGCATACCGCCGACGATCCATTTCAGCCATCTGAAGGCACCTCCAAGGCAACAGCCGCCGGGCCGTCGGCTGAAACCCGCGGTCTGACAGCACTTCTGGCCTTCTGACTTCCTGAACGCCTATCAGGCGCGGCCCTCCGACCCTTCGTGAGCACCCGGCCCCGGCGCCCGGCCGGAAGGCCGCGCGCATCCCGTTCTCGCCTGATCCACTCGACCACCTCGGCGAGGGTGAACCGATAGCCGCGGCCGATTCGATAGCGTGGCACGGACTGCGGACCGATGGCGCGGGTCCACTCGTAGACTGTGGCGGGCGTGACGCCGAGGGCGGCCGCCAGAGCGCGAACGTCGAGGAAGAGGGCGTCAGGCACGGGTGCCCTCGGGTTCAGATTCCATCCGTTCACGTATAGAAGAGAGGTCGTGAATGAATGAATGTTTTCGTGCACTCCACCGGTAGACGTTCCCCTTCGTGCCCCTGCCGTGGAGAGTGGCCTTGCCTTCGTTCACGAGAACACTCAGCGCGTTATGCAGCGCCCCGCGAGACGGTTGCGGCTCTAGGAGTGCGGCGACCTCATCCCGGCTGCGGGGGGTCTCATCGAGTACCGTGTGAACCCGGCGCACGGTCTCGGCAGCGGCCAGGAGGCCAGGGTCGCCGAGAATCTGCATCTCATCCCCGCGGAGGTCTACAACCCACTCCGCAGGGGTCTCCAGGAAGCGGCTCACGGTCTTGCAGACCCGGCGCGTCCGGGAGTGGGGGTCACGGTGAAGCTCAACTGCAACGTCCACCAGCCCGACCAGGGCATGGGAACCCGCATGGCCCAGGCCCACGTCGGCCGCACTCTTCCGCAGGTGGTGGACGAGGACCAGGGCCCAGCCCTTCCGCCGGGCGAGGAAAACCAAGGGCTGAATGGCGGCCGTGACCGATGCCTGGTCATTTTCATCTGTGATGCCACAGACGGCCCGGACGGTGTCCACAACGAGCAGATCCGTTTCTTCCCGCGCCAGCCTGGCCACCACATCGGGCCACGGTCTTCCGCTGGCGAAGATCAAGGTGAAGGCGGGGGAAGCCATCTCTGGGAACCGCCGCACGCGGGCCCGCCACAAGGCACGCGGCTCTTCCGTGATCCACGTGATGCGGAAGCCTGGCAGCGCCGGGAGCAACGCCCGCACGGCATACAGCAGGAGGGTCGTCTTCCCGGCCTTGCCGTGCGCCGAGAGCAGGGTCGCCAAGCCACGGCCCACGACGCCGAGCTGCCGGAGGAACGGCAGCCAGGCCACCTCAGGCGAGGTCTCATCGGCCGCCAGCGCGGCCCCGGAAATTCGATCCGTACACGACCTCTCTCTATAGGGTGAATGAACGAATTCCAGGCCCTCTCGAACGTCATCGAGTACCCGGCCGCTGAAGGTCATCAGCGCCTCCAGGTCTGCACCATTGCGGGAATGGTGCAGCAGGTGGCCGCCGAGTTCGGCCAGGGTACGCCGCATAGCGTCCCGCTTCAGGAGCGGGATATGCTCCGCGAGGGTGACTGGCGAAAAGGTAGCGCCGAGCAGGCCCGTCAGGTACGCGGCGCCGCCCGCCTCGTCGAGGCGACCCTGTTGTCGCAGCCAATCACAAACAACCACAAGGTCAGGCATCTTGGCCTCACGGTGGAGGGCCTCGATAGTCGAGAAGATGGCGGCGTGTCCCCGCACGTAGAAGTCGCCCACGCCAAGTCCGGCGAGGGCCGAGGCGACCGTCTCAACATCGCCATCGCGGCCGGCCAGCATCAGTCCACCGAGGACGGCCTGCTCCGCCTCGGGGTTGTGCGGAGGCGGCACGTTGCTGATGGCGGGTACGGCGGCCCTGGTGGACTTCGCCGGCCGCGTGCGGCCGATTCTACCCGGCGTGGTGATCATTGCCTCCTTGCCTCTTGGGCGTTTTTCCGCTAATCTTCTCTTCGGAGTGAACACCAAATCCAGCAGGAGTTGTTCACTATGGAGGCCAACGATGCCGACGACTGATGCCCTGAAAATCGCCTCGCTCCTTCGCGAGCTCAACACGGACACGCAGGCCGGCCCCTTCCGCCGGATCTCCAAGTTGCTGGGGCGGGACCGCCCGCCCGCGTCCTCCTGGCCGGACCTCATCGCCCTGCGCATCGCCCCCATGGCCGAGGCCGCGCGTCAGGACCTCTGGGGCCGATCTACGCCACCATTCCCTCCCGCCCGCGGCGGCTACGCGAAGGCATGGCGGTGGCTGGAACGGTGCGCTCCTGGGACAAGCCGCGCGGCCGCAAGGGCCATCCTGCGGTGGCAGGGGGCGATGGAGCAGCAGTTCGGCCTGCATCTTGACGTGGCGGCCCCCTCGCTGACGGTCTACGCGCCGGACCTGCGAGGCCGGACGAACCTGTCTGCGGCCTCGGGCCCGCTGCTCCGACTCCTACCCCACGTCCAAGAACTCTCGACCTTCACCGGCTGGCCGCAGGAAGACGCCGTGGCGTATGTCCTGACGGGGCGGGCGCCCCTCTATCACTGGCGGGCACTGTGGACCAGCGCCATCGGCGGCATCCCGCAGGCGGTCATCACCCTCTGGCCCTGGGGTCTGACCGAGACCACCCTCGCCGAGGCCCTGGCGGGCCTGCTGGGCGCGAGACCGGGGCCAAGACGAGTACGCCAGAAGCGCGCCAGCCAGGCCCCGATCTGGCTTCTTGGCGGCCGGCTGCCGACTGAGGAGGACCTGGACCTCGTGCGGCTCATGCGGAAGGCGGGGCCGCCTCCGCCTCGCCGTCGTGGCCTGATGGCGTACTGGCAAAGCCTCGCGGATAGGTGGCCCCAGGCCGGCGGCAGGCAGGTCAGTCCCCACGCGCTGCGGGTGCGGTGGGCGCGGCTGCGAAAGGACCACCCGGTGCTGGCCCGCCTCGTCCTTGGACCGGCAGGAGGGTCCCCTGACAGTGTGGCGCCGTGAGAGGAGGTCAGGCCGGCGGCGTTCTGTTGCCTTCCTGTTGCCTTACTGTTGCCTTACGGAGGCCAAAACACCCCCACTGAAGCCAAAGCACCCGGAATGAACCGGAAGCACCGCAGCGGCTGAAAGCAAGACAGGACGCCGGTTTCAGCGTCCTGTCTGTGTTCTAGCCTGGTCGGGCCGCCGGGATTTGAACCCGGGGCCTCCTGAACCCCATTCAGGCGCGCTACCAAGCTGCGCTACGGCCCGACATCCGACGCCAAGTATAGCACCCGGCCGGATTCCCGAACAACTTTACGGAATGGCTACTTGCTCTCTGCGTTGCTCTCTGCGCCCCCACGCCTCCCCGTAATCCGCAGCTCCTGCCCGCGCAGCAGACGCCCGATGTTGGCGCGGTGGCGGTAGAACGCGAAGATCACAACGGCAAGACCGAAGGCGAGGTGCACGGCCGGCTCTGAACGCAGGCGCATGACCACCGGCACCGACAGGACCCCGAGCAGGGAGGCCAGCGAGGCGTATCTGGTTATGAGGATCACGGCGACCCAAATCCCGGCTGCGATCAGACCGGCGGCCGGTGAGAGAGCGAGCAGCACGCCGTAGGAGGTGGCGACCCCCTTCCCGCCGGCGCCCCGCAGGAAGACCGACCAGTTGTGTCCTGCGATCGCCGCCAGGCCCGCGACGATGGTTGTCGCGGAATCCAGGCCCAGGCGTTGCGTGACGACCACGGGTAGGAGGCCCTTGAGCAGGTCCAGCGCGAGCACCAGGACGCCGACCGCCGGGCCGGCAACGCGGTACACGTTGGAGGCGCCAATGTTGCCGCTGCCTTCCTTGCGGATGTCGCGTCCTGTGGCGGCGCGCACCACGAGAAGGCCAAACGGAACGGCGCCCAGCAGGTAGGCGCCCACCACGGCGAGGGCGGCCAAAGCGATCAAGCGGGACCTTCCTCTCCCCTGCGCCGCCGCATCACCAGCCGCAGCGGCGTGCCGGTCAGGTCGAAAGCCGCCCGGACGGCCCGCTCCAGGTATCGGAGATAGGCCTGCTGCATCTTGGCCGGATCGTTTACGAACAGCACCACGATGGGCGGACGCGTAGCGGGCTGTGTCGCGTAGAAGACCTTCAGGCGCCGGCCGAAGGAATCCGCGGGTGGCTCTCTTAGGGCCACCGCGTTCCCGATGACCCGGTTGAGCGGGCCGGTGGCGATTCGCCCGCGGTGGGACTCGGCCACGCGCGCGATAGCCTCGAACACCTCCGCGATCCCCCACCCCTCCGTGGCCGAGACGGCCAGGATCGGGGCATAGCTCAGGAAGCGCAGGGCCCGCCGGGCCGCCTGCTCGCGTGGCCGGTCTGGCGCGGGCGAGGACGCGATGCGGTCCCACTTGTTCATGACCACCAGAACGCCGCGGCCGGCATCGGCGATCTCGCGGCCGATTCGCTGGTCCTGGTCGGAAACCGGTTCGGAGCCGTCCAGCACCAGCACCGCCACGTCCGCCCGCGCGATTGCGGCCCGTGAGCGACCGGCGCTGTAGGCCTCGACGGCCGCGGCGACCCGCGCGCGGCGACGCAGTCCCGCGGTGTCCACGAGCACGTAGGTACGGCCGCCCCGCTCGCACGGCGTATCCACCGAGTCGCGGGTGGTGCCCGGCGTGGCGTCCACCACGACGCGCTCCTCGCCCAGCATCGCGTTGACCAGCGACGATTTGCCCACGTTGGGCCGGCCGACGATCGCCACCGCGATCGGTTCCCCGGCCGCCTCTCCGGTCTCGGCCAGCGGAGCCTCGGCCGGGAGGAGGGCTATCACCGCGTCCAGCAGGTCGCCGGTCCCGCGGCCGTGGATGGCAGAGACCGGGAATGGAGCCCCAAGTCCCAGTTCGAAGAACTCCTGGGCTCCGATCTCCTGGGCCGGTCCGTCCACCTTGTTGGCGACGACCAGCACCGGAGAGCGCGCGCGGCGAACGATCTCGGCGATGTCGCGGTCCTCGGACAGGATCCCGTCTCGCACGTCCACCACGAACAGGACCAGGTCGGCCTCCTCGATCGCCGCATCGGACTGCGCCCGCACTCTGGTCTCTAGGCCCTCTGCCGTCGCCGACCGCAGCCCACCCGTGTCCACCACCGTGAAGCGGCGGCCGCCCCACTCGGCAACCGCGTAGAGCCGGTCCCGGGTAACGCCCGGGTGATCCTCCACGATGGCGTGCCGCCGGCTGACCAGCCGGTTGAACAAGGCGGACTTGCCAACGTTGGGTCGGCCGATGATGGCGACGACCGGCAACGAGGCGCGGGTGGTCATGGAACCGGCAGGTCGGCGGCCTGCTTCATCTCGAGCCCGATCTGCCGGAGTCGCTCGACGACCTCGGCAATGATCCAGTCAGGCGTGGATGCGCCCGACATCACACCTACCCGATCGACGCCTGCGAACCAGGCCGGATCGAGTTCGCGCGGGGCCTCGATGTGATAGGTGGGCAACGAGTGCGACCGGCCGATCTCGGCCAGGCGGGTGGTGTTGCTGCTGTGTTGTCCGCCCACCACGACCAGAGCACCCACCTCTCCAACCATGATCTCGGCCTCCTCTTGCCTGACGGTGATGGCCGGGCAGAGGGTATTGAGGACCTTCAGCTCTCTGGTACGCAGCGCCAGGTCGCCCACGATCTCTCTGAAGTTCAAAACGGATTGCGTGGTCTGCGAAATCACGGCGGTCTTGCCGCGCAGGCGCACCGCCGCGGCTTCCGCGCGATCGTGCACCACAGTCACACGATCACCCAGAGCTTCCTTGAGGGTCACCATCTCGGGATGGCCGTGATCGCCGACCGCGATTACCTGGTAGCCTTCCTCGGCCAGGCGGTAGGCGAGCGAGTGGGCCCGCGTGACAACCGGACAGGTGGCGTCCACCACGGCCATGCCGCGCGCCCTGGCGGCCTCCAGCACCGCGCTCTCCACCCCGTAGGCGGAAACGACGAAGACCTCGCCGCCCAGGTCACGGAGATCATCGGCCACGCAGATGCCGGCTTCCTCGAGCCGCCCGACCACCTGCGGGTTGTGAATCAACGGCCCCCAGGTCTGGACGCCGCCGGCGTGCCCGCGTGCCGCCGTCTCGGACATCTCCACCGCGCGCCGGACTCCGCCGCAGAACCCCTGATGCCTGGCAAGCACTACCTCCAAGCGCCACCCCGAAGCCACGCGTTCATTGATTGAGGATAGCAGACCCCCCGGTAGGGTACAATGTAACGGTCAGAGTTGGTAGAATTGACGCAGTCAAGTGGCTCGTAGCATGCGAAGAACCGGAAGGAGGCGTCTGAAGTGACAAGATTGGCAACAACCGCGATTCTGATGTTCCTGGTGGCCGGACTGATAGGCGTGGATCCGGGGCAGGCAGGCCCGGCCCCGTGGAAGCCCGCCCGGCCGATCACCATCATCGTTCCCTGGGCGGCCGGCGGCTCCACGGACATGACCGCACGGATCATGGCCAGCCAGATGGAGAAGCCCCTAGGCCAGAAGATCGTGATCATCAACAGCCCGGGCGCCGGCGGCGCGATCGGCATGAAGGAAGTCTGGGACCGGCCCCGCGACGGCTACACCTGGACCGCCAACTCGAGCACGGCGGCCATCAGCTACGCGGTACTGGGCCAGCTCGACCTAACCCACAGGGACTGGCTGTACTTCTACTCTCTCTACGCTCCAAACGTGATAGCTGTGCGGGCCGACTCGCCGATCAAGGATGTGAAGGGTCTGATTGACGCCATGAAGGCACGGCCCGGCGCCGTGACGGTCTCCTCGGCGGGCGCCGGCAGCTCCGGACACCTGGCGGCCGAGACCTTCAGGCTCGCCGCGGGCACGACCTACCGGCACATCGCCTACGCGGGCGGGGCGCCCGCGGTGGTTGCCGCCGTGGCGGGCGAGGTGGAAGTGGTGATGCAGCTCTCCATGGAAGCCGCGGAGATGCTGCGGGCCAAACGGCTGCGCGCGCTGGCGGTCATGTCGAGCACCCCGTTGGAGCTGAACGAGTACGGTACCATCCCTGCCATTACCACCTTCATTCCCAACTTCCCGGAAACCGGCTCGTACTTCGGGGTCATGGTCCCAAAGGATCTCCCGGCGGCAGTGGTCGCGGCGGTTGACGAGGCCTTCCTGTACGCCGCGGACACGTTCACGCTGCGCAGTTTTGCCAAGCACATGGGCACCGCGCATGCGTCTCTGTCCGGGAAGCGGGCTTCTGACATTACCGAAGCCAAAGCAAGAAGGGTGGCCTGGACGCTGTTCGACGCGGGCCTGGCCAAGCGGTCGCCGGCGGATCTGGGCATCCCGAAGCCGTGAACGTGCCGGCATCCCGATCGGCCCCGGCCGACGTGGCCGCGGGCCTGGCGCTCGGCGTCCTCTCCCTGGCCTTTCTGGTCGGGGCCCTGCGGATGCCGATGCACACCATGCACTGGACCTGGCTCAACGCGCCTGGACTGGTGCCCACGGTCCTGGCAGCCGTGCTGCTGGCCCAGGCGCTTGCCCTCACGCTCCGCGGGCTGCGCCACCTCCGGGCGCGGTCGGGTGATGTAGAACTGGTTGACCGCGCGCTCCGGTGGGGAGCCGGCCGGGTCGTATTGACGCTCGTACTTGCCCTTGCCTTCGCCTTCCTTATGGGCCGCATGCCGTTCGCGATCCTGACCGCCCTTTTCGTCTTCACCATGACCATGGCGTTTCGGGGGACGAGCGCGTGGAAGGCCGTCGCATCGGCGCTCATCACTGCGGCCACCGTAACCTGGGTGTTCACGAGGGTGTTCCTGGTTCCGCTGCCCTGAAGCCATGACACCCTGGACCCTCCTTGTAGAGTTCACCCGATTGATCACGAACCCGGTGATGGTAGGCTTGGTTCTGCTGGGCGGGCAGGTCGGGATCGTCTTCGGCATGCTCCCGGGTCTGACCGCGACGATGGCGCTCTCACTGCTCACCGGCCTGACATTCGGCCTCCCGGTTGAGTACGCCATCGCGGTGCTCATCGCAACCTACGTGGGCGCGATTACCGGCGGTAGCCGGTCGGCGGTGCTGATCAACATCCCGGGCACCCCGGCGCAGGCGGCGGTGTGCCTGGACGGATATCCGCTGGCGATGCAGGGCCGGGCCGCAGAGGCGATCGGTCTGTCCGTCACCGCTTCCACTCTAGGCACGCTGTTTGGGGTGTCAATGCTGGCGGTCTTCGCGCCCCTGCTGGGACAGGTTGCCCTCAAGTTTGGTAGCTGGGAGTTCTTCTGGCTGGCCATCTTCGGCATAGTGATAGCCGGAAGCCTCACGGCGCCCACAGACCCCATCAAGGGATGGATGGCCGGGTTCCTGGGCCTGCTGCTGGCAACCGTGGGCCTGGACGGCATCCACGCCTTCCCGCGATTCACCTTCGGCCGGGTCGAGCTGCAGGCCGGGTTCGCGCTCATTCCGGTGCTGGTGGGCGCCTACGGGATGGGCGAGATCCTCAGCGTGATGCGCCGCGATGAGCGGCTGGTGGTCGAGACGAACCTGGACCGCGTGCTCCCCCGGGTGCGCGAGGTGTTGAGGCACTGGCGGCACATACTCCGCTCGGGGTTCATCGGGACCACAATCGGCGTCATCCCCGGCGTGGGCGAGGATATTGCGTCGTGGGTTTCCTACGACACGGCGAAGCGCACCAGCCGCACGCCGGAGCAGTTCGGGGGGGGCTCTATCGAGGGACTGATCGCCGCCGAGACCGGTGACAACGCCTGCATCGGCGGCGCAATGATCCCGGTGCTCACGCTGGGCGTGCCGGGCAGCGCTCCGGCAGCGGTGCTGCTGGCGGCACTGACGATTCACGGCCTCCAACCAGGACCGCTGCTGGTGCTCAAGCACCCCCACGTGATCGCCGAGATCGTCGCTATCTTCGTGGCGGCCACGCTGGCCGTGTTCGTTCTCAGTCTGATCTTCGTGCGGCCGATGGTTCGGGTTCTGCTGATCCCGCGCCAGGCGCTCATGCCCATCGTGTATGTGCTCGCGGTGGTGGGCAGCTACGCCATAGCCGCGCGCCAGTTCGACGTGTACGTGATGCTGGGGTTCGGGGTGCTGGGATTCCTGCTGCAGGCGGCCGGCTTCCCGGTTGCGCCGTTGGTGCTGGGGTTCATCCTAGGCCCGATGGCCGACGACAACCTCCGGCGCGCGCTAACGCTCACAGCGGGCGACCCCACGCCCTTCTTCACCCGACCGATCTCGGCGATACTTGTGGCCCTTTCAGCGGCGACGGTGCTCAGTCGCACACCCCTGCCGGGGTGGGTGGCAGGCAGGTTCCGCGCCCTCAGGCGGCGTTTTGGAGGTGCAGGGTAGAAATGGTCAGAATCGGGCTGGCAGGAGCAGGCTTCGTCGCGGATATCCATGCGCACGCGCTCAAGACTCTGGAGGGCCGCGCGGCCCTTTGGGCCGTCTGCGCGGCTCGGCGGGAGCGGGCGGAAGCGTTTGCCCGACGACACGGCGTCCCGCTGGTCGTCCCCGGCTATGAGGCGCTCCTGGCGCGGGACGACATTGACGCGGTGGATCTGTGCGTGCCCAACCACCTCCACGCGGAGATGGCCGTTGCCGCGGCCCACGCGGGCAAGCACATCATCGTCGAGAAACCCCTAACCGGGTATTTCGGCGAGGACTCAACCGAGGAGCGCGTCGGTGAAGCCGTGCCAAAAATCCACATGTGGACCAAGGCCCGCCAGACCGCCCGTCAGATCCTGGACGCCGCCGCCTCGGCCGGCGTGCGGCTCTGCTACGCGGAGAACTTCGTCTACGCGCCGCCGGTCGAGAAGATCCGGAGGTTCATCCGCCAGAGCGGCGGAGCGATCCTTGACCTGCGCGCCGAGGAGAGCCACTCGGGGTCTCATGCGGCCTACTCGCGCCGCTGGCGCACCTCCGGCGGCGGCTCGCTGTTGCGGATGGGATCGCATCCGGTGGGCGCCGTCCTGCACCTAAAGGCCTTCGAGGGGCGGTTGCGGGCAGGGACGCCCATCCGGCCGGTGTGGGTCACCGCCGAGACCGCGCGGCTGACGGCCACGGAGGCCTTCCGCAGCCGAGCGGAGCGGTTCATTGTTGACGCCTGGGAGGATGTCGAGGACTGGTCGGTAGCCGTGATCGGTTTCGATGACGGCACCCGCGCGACCGTCTTCTCCACGGACGTCTCGTTGGGCGGGGTGAAGAACACAGTGCAGGCCTACCTCTCCAACGCGGTGCTGTACGCCAACATCAATCCCAACAGCTCGGTGATGACCTACGCGCCGGACGGCCGCATCCTGAGCGGCGAGTACATCGCCGAGAAGGTCGAGACCACCGCGGGCTGGCAGTTCGCGTCCCCGGACGAGGACTGGATGCGGGGGTACCCTCAGGAGATGGCCGACTTCGCCCGCGCGATCTCCACTGGAGACGAGCCGCTTTCAGGGGCGGAGCTGGCCTACGATGTGGTGGACGTGATCTACGCCGGGTATCTCTCGGCTGAACAGGGAAGGCGGGTCACGCTCGCCGAGATTCCACAATGACGATCGTTTCGCGAACCGAGTCCATGACGGCGCTGGAGAGCGGGGTTGAGGTACTGGTCATCGGCGGTGGGATTACCGGCGCGGGTGTGGCGCTGGACGCGGCGTCCCGCGGCTACCACGTCGGGCTGGTCGAGCAGGCCGACTACGCCGGGGGGACCAGCAGCCGCTCCACGAAGCTCGTGCACGGCGGGATCCGCTACCTTCCCCAGGGACACCTGGCGCTGGTGCGCGAGGGGCTGCGCGAGCGCGGGCGTCTGCTGCGTCTGGCGCCCCACCTGGTCCGTCCCCTCTCGTTCGTCGTGCCGCTCTACGCCGGGCTCCGGCGCCCGCTGGGCGTGCGGGTCCCGTCACTACTGCGGCCGTTCGCTCCGCTGGGAATCCGGATGGGCCTGGCGGCCTACGACCTTTTCGCCAGGGACCCGGCGCTCCACCACCGGACGATGTCGCGCGCGCAGGTGGAGCGCGACGTGCCTGACCTGAACCCAGACGGCCTGCGCGGCGCCCTGGTCTACTACGACGCGCGCGCCGACGACGTCAGGCTGACACACGCCGTCCTGGCAACGGCCAGGGCTCACGGCGCCGTGGCCTGCAACTACGCCGCGGTCACGGCGTTGCGCCGCGAGGGGGGTCGCATCATGGGCGCGGCGGTCGAGGATCGGCTCACCGGCCGATCGTTCGAGGTGAGCGCCCGTTTTGTGGTCAACGCCGCAGGAATCTGGGGGGAACAGGTCGCAGGGCTGGACCCCAAACCCGAGTTTCGGATCCGCCACAGCAAGGGATCGCATCTGGTGCTGCGCCCAGGGGCGGTGGCGCACAAGGAAGCCATTGTGATCCCGGAGACCGACGACGGCCGGCTGGCTTTCATCGTGCCGTGGGCGGGTCGCCACGTACTGGGCACGACCGATGACGCCTACAATGGTGACCTGTCGTCGCCTCTCGTGACAGAAGCCGACGTCGACTACCTGCTGGACCACGCCAACCGATACCTCAGGCGTCCTCTGGGGAACGGCGACGTGACCGGCGCGTTTGCAGGCATCCGGCCGCTGGTTGCCTCTGCATCCGGACCCACGTCGGTGATGGGACGCGACCACCACGTGGCGGTCTCCCCTGGAGGGCTGATAAGCATAGTCGGCGGTAAGCTGACCGGCTACCGGGCCATGGCCGAGGACACGGTGGACGCGATCACCGCGCGCGACGGCAGCCGCCGGCAGTGCCGCACCGCGAACCTGCCGCTGGCCGGCGCCGCCGGACTGGAAGAAGCCCGCACGGCACTGTCCACATCAGGCCTGGCCGCGGACCAGCAGATCCACCTGCTCGAGTCCTACGGGGCAGGGAGCCTCGATCTGCTGGCGCTAATTCAGTCCGAACCTGCCCTGGCCGATCGGCTCGTTCCGGGCATCGCGGTCACCGCGGCCGAGGTCGTCTACTCCTGCAGGGCCGAGCAGACCGCGACACTGGCCGATTGCATGTTCCTGCGCACGCGGCTGGCGGTGCTGGACGCCGGGGCGGCCTACGCCGCAGTCGAAACCGTGGTGTCGCTCATGGCGGCCGAGCTGGGCTGGGATGCAGCCGAGGTCAGCCGCCAGCGGGATGCCTACGAGGAGCAGCGCGACCGAGAGTCCGGCTGGAAGACCCGCTAGGACGCGGCAGCCGGCGGCAGAGGGTGCCCGTGCGCTGCCAGGAACTCACGTAGCCGGCCCGGATGGTTGGACATCACGCCATCCGGCGCCATCCCCATCACGTGCGCTAGGTACAGCGGGTCGTCCACGGTCCAGGTCTCCACGCGCAGGCCCGCGGCGTGCGCCGCGCCAACCAGCTCAGGGGTCAGGTAGGCCCAGTGTGGGTGCAGAGCATCCGCTCCTGCGTCGCGGGCCAGGCCGACCGGGTTCACCGGTCGGCCCACGTACAGCACAGCGGTGTCCAAGGTGGTGCCCAGGCGGGTCGCCTCGGCTTTCAGCTCCACCAGCACCGGGTGGTCAAACGACGACGCGGTCACCGAGGGGTGTCCGGCTGCGCGAACCTCCGCGGCCACGCGCGCAGCTATCCCCGGGTAGTAGATGGGACCGTTCTTCACTTCGACGATGACGCGAACGGGCCGGAGCAAATCAAGGGCCTCGGCCAGCGTTGGAACGCGCTCACCTGCAAACCGCTCGCCAAACCACCGCCCTGCGTCCAGCCGGCGCACAGCCGCCAGGGTCTGATCCCTAACCAGCCCGAGGCCGTCAGTGGTACGGTCCAGCATGGGATCGTGGATCACAACCGGCTCGCCGTCAGAGGTAAGGTGTACATCCAACTCCACCCCGTCCACGCCGATCTCGAGGGCCCTCCGGAACGCGGCCAGCGTGTTCTCGGGGGCCTCACCTGAGGCGCCGCGGTGGGCAACTATCAGGGGAATCCTGCCGCTCACTTCAACACCTCAGTCCTGCAACAGCTGGTCCAGCCGCTCCAGTATGAAGTCCGGCTGCGGGTCGGCGCCCAGCGCTTCATCGGGAGTGGTGACGCCCGTCAGCACCACCGCTGTGACCATTCCCGAGGCACGGCCCATCGCGATATCGGTCTCCAGCCGGTCCCCGGCGATCAGGCTATCGGCGGGCGGCACGCCCAGCCGCTCGGCCAGCACGCGGCCCATGATGCGTGAGGGTTTGCCCACCACCTCCTCCGCCGGATGGCCGGTAGCGGCCTCCACCGCCGCAATTATCGCACCGCAGTCCGGCAGCCCGCCCTCCGGCGTAGGGCAATACGCGTCCCGGTTCGTGGCCACGAACCGGGCTCCGGAGCGGATCGCGTCAAAGGCCACCTGGAGCTTGCGGTAGTCAAACGTGCGGTCGAAGCAGGCCACCACGATCTCCACCTCGCGGGGACTATCGGTGAGCACAAATCCCGCCGATTCCAGTTCCGACCGCACCGAGGGTTCCCCAATGACGAAGAGCCGGGCGCCTGGAGCGGTGGCCAGCAGGTGCCTGACCAGTACATAGGACGAGTTGATCACATCACCGGGTTCAGCCGGAATGCCCAGCGACGTTAGCTTAGCCGCGTACTCCTCCCGGTTGCGCAGCGGGTTGTTGGACAGGAAAACAATCGGCCTGCCATCCGCCCGCAACGAGGCCACGGTGCGCTCTGCTCCCGGCAGCAGGATCTCGCCCAAGTAGACCGTGCCGTCCAGGTCGAAGGCATACCCGGCGTACAGACGGTCCGGCCGCCGCACCACCGGGCCTATGCTTCCCGCCGGGCCCATGCCTCCCGCCGGGCTCACGCTACCCCCCGCCCGAGCCGAACAAGCCGCCCATGCGCGCGCCCGTTAGCCGGTAGACCCCGTACAGCGTGGCTGCGCAGAGCAGGATCAGGACGAACCCCAGGGCAGCGGCCTGCCCGATCGTGCCCGAGGTGTAGAAGGTGAAGATGCCCACCGTCATCGTTTCCCATCCGGGCAGGACCAGCAGGATGGTCGCCGCCGCCTCCTGGAGCGCGAACATCAGCGAGAACAGGGCGCCTGCCAGCACCCCGCGCCAGATCAGCGGAAGCGTGATGTCGAAGAACGTCCGCAGCCCGGAGGCGCCCACGCTCGCGGCCGACTCCTCCATGGAACGGTGAAGGCCCAGCATGGACGCATACACCGCCCGCACCGTGTACGGCATCCGGCGGACTGCCAGTACGAGCGGCATGATGATCCACATGCGGCTCAGCACAAGACCGATCACCGGAAGCGGGAAGTGAAACGCTCGGATGTAGGCGATCCCCAGCGCGGTCCCGGGTAGGGCCAGGATCAGGATGACAGCGGAGTCAATCATCCCCCGCCCAGGTAGCGTGGTACGTGCCAGTACCCATCCGATGGGAACGCCGAACGCCAGGATGATCAGCACCGCGATTGCGCTCCAGCGCAGGGTGTTGATCAGGTAGATGGGCGTCAGGTGCAGTACCTGATCCATGTGCGCCAGCGTGAACCGGGTTGGAAACGGCGTGAGCGACCAGGCCTTCCCGAACGCCGCCAGGGTCACGCCCAGGTACGGCAGGAACGCCACCGTTAGGATTACGACGAAGAACGCCGGCGCCAGCACCCTCGCCACGCCCCTGAGGGGACGCCTCTCCACTGCGCGGTAGGAGACGACGGCATACTCGCGCAACCCCACGATGCGCCGGGCGATCACCAGAAAGACGATAGCCATGGCGGCCATGAGGGCGCCGATTACAATGCCCATCTTGAACAGCCGGTTATCAATGTACTGCACTATGTTCAGGTAGGCCTGGGACGAAATCAGATCCTGCATCCCGACGACAAGCGGCGTGGCGAAATCCGCAAACGCCAGGATGAATACCAGCGTGGCGCCCGAGATGAAGCCCGGGGTGACGAGTGGAATAGTGATGTCGCGTATCTTTCTCAGGCCGCGGGAGCCCATCGCCTCGGCGGCCTCCTCAAGCGAGGCGTCAAGTTTGCTGAGACCGTCCACGACGTTGAGCGTGATGAGCGGGAAGTAGTGCATGATCATCGCCAGCAGCACGCCGTGCCAGCCGTAGATGAAGTTGATCGGCTTGGCAAGGCCGAAGTAGTCCATCAGGATGACGTTGATGGTGCCTGCGCGGCCCAGGACGAACACCAGTCCCATGATGCCCACCAGCGGGGGCATGATTATGGGCAGGATGGTCAGGTACGAGAATGTTTCGCGGCCGGGGAAGTCGTACCGCACGAGCAGGAAAGCAGCCAGGAACCCGATCACAATGCAGCCGACAACCGTACCGGCCGAGACGATAAGCGAGTTCACGAGCGACCGCCGGTAGAAACCGTCGGTGGCGAAGTCCCGAAGGAAGGCGAGGGTGAACTTCCCTTCCTCTGTCGTCACCGCGTCCACAAAAAGACGCCACAGCGGAAAGGCGATAAACAAGAAGAGAAACGCATATATCGGCAGGGCCATTACAACTGCAGGCACGCGCCGCCGCGCCACGGGATGCGCTGCCGTTGCCCGAACGATCCCCGGCGTCATGCCTGGCGCTCCGAGGGGAAGACCAGCGCGGACGCCGCGGTGAACCCCACGGTTATCTCCCGGCCGGGGCCCAGGAGCTGGTGGCGCCTAGGATCGTGGACGTCCACCAGAAGCACCACGCCATCGCCGGCATCCACCTCGTAGCGAACCACGTTGCCCATATACTGCGAGACGGCGACGCGACCTCGCACCACGACGCCCAGATCGCCTCGACCTTCGGCAAGCGTCAGGTTCTCCGGCCGGATCGCCACGACGGCCGCGCTGCCCGGCTTGACAGTACCAACCGCCCTTCCCCGCAGGATGCCCGCAGTGGTCTTCAGGGCCACCATCTCGCCGGAGACCTCCGTCACCGTACCGGACACCAGATTGTTGGTGCCGATGAAATCGGCGACGAACAGCCCGGCCGGCTGCTCGTAGAGCTCAACCGGCGTCCCTATCTGCAGTACGCGGCCCGCGTCCATGACCGCAATACGATCCGAGAGAACCATCGCTTCTTCCTGATCGTGGGTAACGTAGATCGTGGTGATGTGCAGATCCTGCTGTAGACGGCGGATCTCGCTGCGCAGCCGGGCCCGCACCTTCGCGTCCAGGTTGCTGAGCGGCTCGTCGAGCAGCAGCACCCGCGGGTTCAACACGAGCGCCCGTGCCACCGCCACCCGCTGCTGCTGGCCGCCGCTGAGCTGACCCGGGGTACGGGACTCCAGCCCCTGTAGACCAACCTGCTCAAGGGTACCCATCACGCGGGTCTTGATCTCTTCCCGCGGCGTGCGCTGGATCTTCAGGCCGTAGGCGACGTTCTCGAAGACCGTCATGTGCGGCCAGAGCGCGTAGTTCTGGAAGACGATCCCGATGCCGCGCTCTGCGGGCGGGATGCCGTTCATCGGCGTGTCGTCGAAGAAGACCGACCCCTCGTCGGGATCGTAGAACCCGGCCACGATCCGCAGCGTGGTGGTCTTCCCGCACCCGGAAGGCCCCAGCAGCGTGAAGAACTCGCCTTCGGCGATGGTAAGCGAAACCCCGGCCATCGCCTCGACCGCCTTGAACCGCTTGACAAGGTCAACCAGCCGTACCTGCATCCGAAGTCACTCCTCTGGGCGGAGGCCGGGGGCGGGCGCCGGGAGGCACACGCCCCCGATCCAAGCGGATGTTATGGGCAGTGCAGTCTCTGAAGATCCTTGTGCCGCTCGAGGATCAACTTGCGGAACACGTCGTTGACCTCGCTGTAACGCTTCTCGGCCACGTCGTCGTCGTAGACGTTCCGGACCGGTCTGTCGAAGAACGACCGCACGCCGGCGAACTCCGCCATGCGCTCCACCGGTGAACCGGCCGGCCCCTCCAACCGGTACTTGGGCGCGATGCCGAACTGCCCGCGCGACATCATCACCCGCTGCCCCTCGTCGCTGAGCGCGAACTGGATGAAGGCCCTGGCAGCCCTCAAGCTCCGAGACCCGGCCAGGACTGCCAGGGGCTCGGGGGTAACAAACCCGGCGGTTGGGGTCACGTACTTGAGATCGTGGCCGCCCAGAACATCCTCGAAGGCCATGTAGGCGGGCACGGCAAATCCGACGGCAAACTCACCCTTGGCTACGACCGTGGGCACGTCGCGGCTGCGGGCTACGAAGATTCCGGTGTTGGCGCCCAGCTTCTGCGACCACTCCCAACCCTTCTGGTAGCCGAGCATCTGCAACATGACCTCATACGAGGCATGGTTGGAGCTGGACCTGTCAGGAGTGCACTGTGCAATCTGCCCCTTCAGGCGGCAATCGAGTAGGTCATCCCAGTCGCGGATCGTCTCCACCCCAAGACGCCGCAGGAGGCGTGGGTGCCAGACCAGCCCGTACGGCGTCAGACAGCAACCCACCCAGAAGCCCTTGGGATCCTTGAGCCGGATGGGCTTGGGCGTCCCGATCGTGGCCGGGATTTCTCGAAGGATCGCCTCGGGAACCTCGTGGGGCACTAGGAGCCTGCGTTCGGCCAGGTCGTCGAACAGCGCGGGCTCGCCGCCCCAAAAGACGTCTGCCTCGGGCCGACCGCCCCACTCGCGGATCCGGCCGTAGGCCACGGGAGTGCCTGCGGAGACAATCGTCACGCGCACGGCGGTGCCGAACTGCCGGCGCGCGAACTCTGTGAAGGCCGCCGCCGTGGGGTCTGCGACGGTCCGTGCCACGGGCGTGATCAACACAAGCCGGTCCTCGATGGTCACCTGTGCCCTGGTCGGTACCGCGTTCAGAGCCGTCAGTGCCAGGCTGACGGCGACAACAACGATCCAGATGGTACGGTGCATATCTGCTCTACCTCCCTTCAACCTCTAGCCCGTCCATTCACCCCCACTCATCCTTGCTTCTGCTCGTCTTGACTGAACTCCTTGACCGATCCCAGCAACCCTGCCACCCGCGAGAGGACCGCCGCCTCATCGAGCCCGGCGATCACTTCACGCCCACCCAGTATGAACGCCGGGTAGCGGCGCGGGCGGTGGCGGATGATGCGCGCGATCCACGTCAGCGAGAACGGCTCAACCAGATACACGGCGACCCGCCCCCCGAACACCTCGTGCAACCGGTCCAGAAGATGGAAGAGGCGGTAGACCTCGCCCCTGTCCGCGCCGGAGTCCGGGGCAGAGGGGCGTGGGGGGCCGCTTCCTGTCAGGCCGCGCGCCAGGACCTCGACCGTCAGCGACCGAATCCCGTCAGGAAGGTCCTCCATGTACGAAGACTCCGAGCAACAAGGCCATAACTCCTGCCGCCCCAGCAGGAATTACGGCGGATTTCTGGTATCTATCCAGCGAATGCGCGTACACGCCATCATCAACCCGATAGCCGGCCGTAACCGTGGGACCCGAGCGTGGTCCCGCGCCAAGCCCGTCCTTGTAGCGGCCGGCTGGGAAATCACCGAGAGCTTCTCCCTGTGGCCGGGCCATGCCGTGGAGCTGGCCGCGGCCTCGGACGCCGAGGTGATCCTGGCCGTCGGCGGAGACGGCACCGCGCACGAAGTGGCCAACGGGCTGCTCCGGCGCAGCTGGCGGCCGGTCATGGGCGTACTGCCGGTGGGAACGGGCAACGACTTCGCGCGGGCCCTCGGGCTGCCGCGGGACCCCGCCGCCGCCGCAGGCATGCTTCTGACGGCACGCCCCAAGCTCCTCGACGTCGGGGTCGTTAACGACCGCTACTTCCTGACGGTCGCGGGCGCCGGCTTCGACGGCGAGGTTGCAAAACAGGTGAACGCGTGGCCCAAGGTGTTCGGCGGCACGGTCATGTACGTGCTGGGCATCCTCAAGATGCTGGTCATCTACCGGCCGGTTGAGGTCGAGATTGTCACCGACGGGATACCGGACCGCGAGCGGCTCTTCCTGATAGCGGTCGGCAACACCGCCTGGAACGCCGGGGGGATGTGGATGGTCCCCAGCGCCCGAGCGGATGACGGTATCCTGCACGTGGTGATTGCGGGGCCGCTCAGCCGGATTGAGACGCTGGGGGTGCTGCCCAGGGTCTACTCCGGGCGCCACCTCCTGCACCCCAAAGTCCGCCAGGCCCAGGGCCGCGAGATCATCGTCACGAGCACAACTCCGCTGACGGTCCAAGCGGACGGCGAGACCATCGGAACGCTACCGGCCACCTTCCGGGTCCATCCGGGCGCGCTTGAGGTCCTGATCCCAGCTATCTGACGGCCCTCTCCCTCCCCGGCACGGCTGCATCCGTACGCCTCTTCGAGAATATTCAAGTTCTGTCATGCTACCCAGGACTAAAACAAGACTGTTTATGGCATATAGAGTACTGAATAGTGCACACTGTCTCGGAGGCGCCATGTTGGAACGCAGGCCGACCATTATGACCGTCCAGGAGGTTGCCCGCTATCTGCGGGTGCACGCGATCACCGTCTACCGGATGATCCGGCTGGGCCAACTGCCCGCGATCCGTGTCGGCCGCGGCTGGCGCTTCAAGAAGGACGAGATAGATTCCTGGCTGCACAAACACGAATCCAACTCCCAAGATCAGCCCGCCAAGCCCGCCAAGCCACGCGGGCGTTCCACCCCGAGGCGCCGTGCCCTCCGCTAGCCGTGGCCAGCCCGTGCAGACCAACGGCTTGCTGCAGAGCCGCGTGCAGGCATATGTCCAGGCCCATACCCGCGAACTCCCGGCCGCCGCAGCGATCGCGGCGCACCTGGGCGCCGATCTCGATGATGTGCAGGCTGCCCTGGATGCACTTGTGGAGGATGGCGCGCTGGTGCGCCGGGTCGGGGCAGAAACGACATACGCACCGACTTCGACGCAGAAGCCTCTCGGCCAGATGCTGGTCGAGGCCGGTCTCCTGACCGAAGCCCAGTTGGAGGAGGCGCTGGCCGAGCAGGTCAAGACCGGACTGCGCCTGGGCCAGGTGCTGATCGGGCGGGGCCTGGTCACGAAGCACGCCGTGGGCGAGGCGCTGGGCACGCAGCGGAGCAATCCATACGTAAACCTGGTTACGGCGCCGATTGACGATCAGGTACTGCGCAGCGTCCCGCTGTCGGTGATCACAGAGCTGAGGGCGGCACCCTTCGCGCGCGCCGGCCAGGAAGTCCATGTGGCCATGCCCGATCCCTCCGACGTCGTGGCCATTGACCGGCTCTCCGGCCTGCTGCGCGCCCGCGTGCGGCCCTACTTCACCACGGAGCGGGATTTCGAGTGGCTGCTGTCCACGCGGTTCAACGTCACGCAGACCGTGGGCGAGGACCTGGAGGCCGAGGGGGCCACCGGTGCCGAGCCCGATTTCGCCACGGTGGTCGCCGGCGACTCCCCGCTCGACCCACCGATGGTGCGACTGGTGGACTCGGTAATCCAGGGCGCCGTGCGCGAGGGAGCGACCGACATCCACATAGAGCCGCAGGCCAACGACACCACCGTGCGCTACCGCATAGACGGCATGCTTTACGACAAGGCGCGGCTGTCCCGTAGTGTGGGCGGCGCGGCGACCTCGCGCATCAAGGCCCTGGCAGGACTCGACATTGCCGAGCGGGTGCGGCCGCAGGACGGCCGCCTGTTGTACGAGTTCGGCGGCCGCGAACACGATCTGCGCATCGCCTCGATCGGCTCCAACTTCGGGGAGCGTGTGAGCGTCCGGGTGCTGGACAAGCACCGCGTGCTGCTGGGGCTGGAGCGGCTGGGCCTTCTCCCCGACCAGCAGAAGGTACTTGAAGGGCTGCTGGCCAGGCCGTACGGGATGGTCCTTGTCACGGGACCCACAGGCTCGGGCAAGACGACCACACTGTACTCCTGTCTAAACCGGATCAACGAGCGAACGCGCAACATCATGACAGTCGAGGATCCGGTGGAGTATCACCTGGAGGGCATCACCCAGATCGCAGTGCGAACGAAGATGGCGGTCTCATTCGCGGCTGGGCTGCGGGCAATCATGCGCCACGATCCCGACGTGGTAATGGTAGGCGAGATACGCGACAGCGAGACCGCCCAGATCGCGGTCCAGGCCGCCCTGACCGGCCACCTGGTGCTGAGCACGCTCCACACCAACGACGCCGCCGGTGCGATCGTACGGCTCATCGAGATGGGCGTGGAGCCCTACCTCATCACCTCCACCCTGTTGGCCTCGATCGGCCAGCGACTGGTACGCGCGCTCTGCCCGGCCTGCCGTCACCCCCAGGAGGCCACCCCCGACCAGGCGGTGGAGATGGGGCTTCCGGCCGACCCGCCGGCCACAGTCTGGAGCCCACGCGGTTGCCCGGAGTGCGGCCACATGGGATACAGAGGGCGCGCCGGCGTGCTTGAGATAATGAAGGTGACGGACGGGATTCGAGACCTGATCCTGCAGCGGCGTCCTGCCACCACTATCCGCGAGGCGGCGCGGCGCGAGGGAATGCGCGTCATGAACGAGGCCGGTGTGGCCAGGGCGCTCGACGGCACGACCAGCGTGGAAGAACTGCGCCGCGTAGTCTTCGCGGCGATTGACTGAGATGGAGCGGGCCATGCCGGCCTACACGTACACGGGCAGGGACGGCACCGGGGTTCCGGTCAGGGGCGTGGTCGCGGCCGAGAGCGAGGCGGCGGCCACCGCGCGGCTGCGCGAGCAGGGGCTGTTCATCACCTCGTTGCGGCCACGGACCCGCTGGGCAGTCGCGGCCTGGCGGCGGAAAGGACCTGGCCTGGAAGAGGTGGCGGCCTTCACCTACCACCTGGCCGGGCTCGCGGCGTCCGGCATCCCGCTGCTGCGCGGCCTCGAGGTGGCCCGCGAGCAGGAGGAAGACGGTACGCTGCGCGAGGTGATCGGCGACCTGCGCGACCGCATCGAGGCCGGGCAGAGCCTGTCGGCCGCTATGGGCCACCATCCCAAGGTGTTCTCGCCGGTGTACGTCGGGGTCGTGCGGTCCGGCGAGGTCGGCGGCGTGCTGGACCAGGCCCTGCTGCGCCTGACCGACTACCTCGACCGCGAGGTGGCGCTGCGACAGAAGGTCGGTTCACTAGTGGTCTACCCGGCGTTCGTCCTCATCCTGGCCGCGGTGGTCATCAGCGTGTTCGGCGTCTTCGTAATCCCGGCGTTCGAGAAGGTCTACCGGTCGGCCGGAGCCCCCCTCCCGCTGGCCACAACGGTCCTGATCGGGTTCAGCCGACTGCTGCGGGGATACTGGTTGGTGGGTCTGGTCGCGGCGGCGGCAACTGGATGGGCGTTGGTCCAAACCGGCACCCTGGCAAAGCTCGGGGCAGCCATGGCGCGCCTGCTCTGCCGGATCCCGCGCATCGGTGCGGTGGTGCGGCTTCTTCAAGTAAACCGCCTCCTGCGGACGTTCGGCGCCATGTACGCCAGCGGTGTTCCCATAATACAGGCGCTGGATATCACGGCCGGGTCGGTTTCCGAACCGCAGGTGCAGGCCGCGGCCGGCTACCTCAAGGAGAGGATCTCCTCTGGTAAGCGCCTGAGCGAGGCGATGCGGGGGGTCGCCCTCTTTCCGCCAATTGTGTACCGGATGACCGCGATGGGCGAGGAGGCCGGCCGCCTGGACGAGATGCTACAACGGGTCTCCGACCTGCTCGACCGCGACATAGACCTCTCGATCAAGCGGCTGGTCACGCTGGCCGAACCACTGCTGACGTTGGCGTTAGGAGGTGTCATAGCGTTGATCCTGCTGGCCCTGTACCTGCCGGTCTTCGGCCTGCCCAGGGCCATCCTAAGGTAAGGCACATGACAATGGGAGGTAAGCGGGAATGAGGAAGCAGCTGTCAAGTGAAGGCGGTTTCACCTTCGTCGAAGTCCTGGCGGTGATCCTGATCCTGGGGGTCCTGATCGCCGTCGCGCTGCCCAACTACTTCGGCGCCGAGGCCGACGCAAAGCGCTCGGTGGACATGGCCAACGTCCGGGCGATTAACTCCGCTCTGGCCTTCTACAAATACCGGAACAGCGGGGCCTGCCCGGCGGACGAGGGCGAGTTCTTGAAGTTGTTCCTAGCCGACGTCACGTACTTCCCGGACGGGCAGCCAAGAGACCCTCGGACGAACACACCGGACCCGTACGCTAAGACGTATAGGCCGGCTCCCATTTGTCGGGTGCTCATGGACTACGACGGCGTCAACCACGACACCGGGGACGGGCACTAGTTCAGCAGGCGTACCACTCAGGGCAAGTCACACGACAACAGGAGGTGAAAGGAAATGAAACAGCGTGTGTCAGGTGAAGGGGGCTTCACCTTTGTCGAGGTACTGGCGGTGATCCTGATCCTAGGGGTCCTGATCGCCATCGCCCTGCCCAACTACTTCGGCGCCGAGGCCGACGCGCGGCGCTCGGTGGACATGGCCAACGTCCGGGCGATCAACTCCGCCCTGGCCCTCTACCAGTACCGGAACAGCGGGGCGTGCCCGACCGCGGGCGCGGACTTCCTGGCGTTCCTGGCCAATACCGCGTACTTCCCTGATGGGACGCCGATCGATCCCCGGACAGGGACGAACACGCCCTACTCGGCCACGTACAGCGCGACTCTCTGCCGGGTGCAGATGACCAACGGCACAGTGAACCACGATACCGGGGCCGGGCACTAGCTCGACGGGCAGTACCATGCACGGCGGAGGATGAGATGCCCAGCCAGCAACGCGGGTTCAGCCTTGTGGAGGGTCTCGTGGTCGCGGCACTGCTGGCGATCCTGGTGGTCGTCGCGGTGCCGCGGCTGATGGTCCCCGAGACCCTCCACGCGCGCTCATCCGCCCGGCAATTGGCGGCCGACCTGCGGCTGGCGCAGCGGCTGGCGATCGCCCGGCGCGCGAACGTCCTGCTGGAGTTCAGCCCGTCTGCGCCGCCCTACACCCGCTACACAGTGAGGGCGCAGAGCGGCGGCGACGAGCCCGACTTCCCCAAGGATCTGCCTCAGGAGGTTACCGTGTCCGGGCCGCTGCAGTTCGCCTTCTCTTCGAACGGCAGCGCCGCCCCTGGCGGGGCGGTTACGCTCACGGCCAGCGGGGCCACTGCCACGGTGGAGATCACCGCGGCCACCGGGTACGTGAAGGTAACCGGGCCGTGATGCGCGGGCAGCACGGGTTCACGCTCGTCGAGCTTCTGGTGGCGGCCTTGATCCTTGGTATCGCCATCATCCCACTGCTGCAGGTCATTCCCGGAACGCTCGCGCCCGCGCAGGTCACAGAGACAGACATGCGCCTGGGAGCGGCGGCCACGCGGAAGACCGAGGAGATCATCGGCCGACTGCGCGCGGACGTCAACAGCGTGACTTCGGGCGCCGAGGCCTGCGCAGACCTTCCCAACTGCCGGTTGCAGTGGACGATCGCGGTCGAGCTCTCGAGCGCCGCCCCAGGTGTGGGATCACTCAGAACCATCGCCACCACCGCATGCCGGGACGCGAACGCCAACAGCGCCTGCGACGCGGACGAGGCGCAGGTGCGATACGACACCAAGGTCACCTCGCGCCCATAGGAGCCCGCGATGCGGCGTAGCGAACACGGCGCCACCCTGACCGAACTCCTGGCAGTCGCGGCCATGTTCACGCTTGTGCTCGCCGCGCTGGTACCATTGCTGGCGATCGGCCGGGATACCTGGAACCGCGTTGACCGGCATGCCGAGGTCACGCAGAACGCCCGCCGGGCGCTGGACAAGCTCGTGCGCGAGGTGCGTACGGCGCAGAGCTTCCAGGTCGTGGGCGACTCGCTGGTCCGATTCACCGCGGCTGCCGGCGACGGCAGCGGCGCGGCGCCCTCAGTGGAGTTCCAGCTTAACGCAGGGACGAATGAGCTGGAGTACCGTCAAAGCGGGGGGTTCTTCTTCCGCCGGCGCATAACTGTCACCGCCGGGACCGCGGTTCCGGCGGGCTACTCCGTCCCGATCGTCCTCGACCACGCGGCGCTGGTCACCGCGGGCAAGAGCCTGCCCAGCGGGAACGACGTGCGGATCGTCTACTGGACGGGTTCCCGGTGGCAGGAGCTCGACCGCTTCAACTTCAACTTCACGACCACACCCACCGCCTGGAACACGACGGCCGTGCGCCTGTGGTTCCGGCTTCAGGCGCCGATCGCGGCAGGAGCGTCGGACACCAACTACTACCTCCACCACGGAGACCTCTCGGCGGGCTCACCCCCGGCAAATGCGGACTACGTCTTCCTGGACTACGAGGACGGCTCCAGCCTGACCGGGTGGACGCGAAGGGACGGGTGTGCCGGTACGCACTCCGCCTCCGCAGACGGGTTCGTCTTCACGGCGAGCAGCGGAAGCTGTCACTACCAGTTCAGCAAGAGCCTCTCTCACAGCGATGTGGAGATCTTCTGGGGGTTCTGGAGTTCGGCGGTAGGTGCCGCGGACGGTCACCAGACCGGAATGAGCGCCCGGCGCAGCGACACGGGCGTGGGGTACATCGTCACCCTGGCCGACGAGGTCAACGCCACGCTGAGAGTTAGGTATTGGACCGTGTGGAGTACTACCGGCGGTGCCATCGGCTCGGTTGCCGCGAGCGTGACCCCGGGAACCGATTACTACGGCAGGTTCTATCTGGTCGGCTCAGCGCTCAAGGTGAAGTACTGGGCCGTTGGTGCGGCTGAGCCTGGTTGGAGGCTCGAGGTAACCAACTCCACGGTCGCCTCCGGACCGCACTACGGGCAGGTTGATGGTTACTCCACGCCACAGAACCACAAGCACCGGTACGTCATCGTCAGGCGTCGCGTCGCCGATCCCGAGCCCACCACGGCGCTGGCCGCCGAGGAGGCTGCGCCGGCCCCGGGCGCCTGGCAGCCCCTGGCCGGCCCGTTCCGCGCCATGAGTGTCCAGTGCTTCAACGCCGCCGGCAGCGTGGTCGCGTGCCCGGCGGGCCCCGGCGCGGCCGCCGCCGCCGTCAGGTCGGTGCAGATCTCGCTGACAGCCATGGATCCCACAGGAGAGGTCGCGGACATTGTGGTCACCTCGCGTGCATACCGACAGGCCCCGTAGCAGGCACCTCGCGGCCTCGTTGCGGACTTCGGCGGCCCCATTTCGGCCAGCGCGATCGGGCGAGGCGGGCGTCGCCCTCGTCATGGCAGTCGTGGTGACGATGATCCTGGCGTTGATCGTGGCAGGCATCGCGCAGTTGATGATCGCCGAGATGGAGATGGGCCGACTCACGCGGTGGGACGCCGAGGCGCAATACCTGGCCCAGGCAGGCTTGGAGCACCAGATATACCTGCTCAAAGCAGACAAGACGGCCGCGGCGGTTCCGTACACCAACTACCCTGTCACGCTGGATCAGCGCACCTGGTACATCACCACGCGGCGGTGCCTGCTCTCCACCCCGGCCGACTGCACCAGCATCGTCGCCGCCGATATCGCCGCCCGCCGCTGGTGCATCCTGTCCACGGGTGAGATCCGCCGCTACACCGGCGCAACCTTCGTAGTCCTGCAGACCCGCACGATCCGCGCCGAGGTGGACATCACCTACGGGGGGGCCTCGCCGCTCTACGGAACCCCGCTCAGGGTCACGACCCTGCGCTGGGAGGAAGACCTGCGCGCCTCACCCACCTGCCCCTGACGACGGCCTCTGGTCGGAAACAAAGATCTTGACGGCCGTAGCGTACGCGCTAGACTGGTCTCAGACTGGTTGTTTTGGGGATCTCCATGCGAACGATCGGATCCTATGAGGCGAAGACGCATCTTCCCAGACTTCTGGAGGAAGTCCAGCAGGGAGAGGCCATCATCATCAGCAAGCACGGCGTCCCTGTGGCGATGCTGGTACCGGTCCCGGAATCTCGCCGACGGAATCCCGGCCGGGTGATTGGCGCCCTGCGCACGTTCCGGAAGGGGATCACCTTGAGGCCTCTCTTGCTGCGTGACCTGATTGAGGAAGGCCGCCGCTGAGGATGGAGTTCGTCCTGGACACGTCCGTCACGATGTCCTGGTGCTTCGAGGATGAGGCGACACCGTACACCGAGGCCACACTCGACCGGTTGCAGGGCGCCACAGCCGTTGTCCCTTCGATCTGGCCGCTGGAGGTCGCCAATGTTCTGCTCTCTGCCGAGCGGCGGGGACGGCTGACGGAGGCCCAGAGCACACGCTTCATCGAACTCCTGGGTGCCCTCCCGATCGTCATGGAGCAGCCCTCCGTAGACCGCGTCCTCGGCGCGGTCCTCCTACTGGGCAGGCAACACGCCCTCTCCGCCTACGACGCCGCCTATCTGGAACTGGCCGCCCGGCATGGGCTGCCGCTGGCCACGCGGGATGAGAGGATTGTCACCGCGGCGGCCGCCATCGGTGTGAAGATGGTCCAGCTTGCCTGATACTTCAGACCCTCGGCCTCTGGTCGGACGGCAGGAGCGCCGCGATCCCGTCCATGAAGCGCCTACCCCATGCCTCCAGGTCTGCCCGCGTGATGCGGCCGTCGTGCCGCGGGACCGCGATGGGCGGACCGAACCGGACGATGACCGAGTGCCGGCGGGGCAGTCGCGTGCCCTTGGGCATAGCGTGCTGTGTACCGATCACGGCCATCGGCAATACCGGGACGCCGGCGCGCAGCGCCAGGAGCGCGGCGCCGGGCTCGGCCTGCATCAACCGTCCGTCGGCGCTGCGCGTGCCCTCCGGGAACATCAGAACGAGTTCGCCGTGGGAAAGGGCGTCCAGCGCGGTGCGGATCGAGCGCCGGTCCGCCTGACCCCTCCGAACAGGGAAGGTGCCCACGGTACGCAGCAGCCAGCCGAGAACGGGTATCTGCAGCAGCTCGTGCTTGGCCATGAAGCGGGCGCGGCGCCTGAGCGCCACCCCGGCGATCGGCGGGTCCGCGGCGCTGACATGGTTGCAGACGGCCAGGACCGGACCCTCCGCCGGTTCGTTCTCGCGGCCCTCCACCCGCAGCCGGAAATGCAGGAAGAAGTAGAAGCTGAAGAGGAGCTTCCAGAAGCTATACCACATCCGTGCGCTCCCTGACGAGTTGTACGATCGCGGCAACCACCTGTTCTGAGGTCAAGAGGGTAGTGTCGAGGATCACGGCGTCATCTGCCGGCCGCAGCGGTGAGTGTGACCGCGTCTCATCGCGCGCGTCCCGCTCGGCCTCCTGGCGCCGGACCTCGTCCAAGCCCACCTCCACCCCTCTTGCCCTCAGTTCGTCGTGCCGCCGCAGGGTCCTCGCCTCAAGGCTGGCCCCGAGGAACACCTTGACCTCGGCATTGGGGAAGACGACCGTACCGATGTCACGCCCCTCCATCACGATTCCACCCGCGGACCCGAGCGCCTGCTGCCGCGCGACCAGCGCGACGCGCACTCCGGGCACGGCGCTGACGATGGAGGCCGCGGTGCTGACCTCCGGGGCGCGGATCGCCTCGGTCACGTCTTCGCCGTCCAAGACGACTCTCTCCCCACCTGGCGCTGGGTGGAACTCGATGGCCAGCGAGGCGGCCAGGGCGGTGAGGGCGGCGGCATCGCCCAGGTCAACGCAACGCTTCATGGATGCCAACGCCACCGAGCGATACATAGCGCCGGTGTCTATGTGCCGGAACCCCAGGATGTCGGCCACGGCCCTTGCCACGGTGGACTTGCCTGACGCGGTAGTACCGTCTATCGCCACCACCGGGCGCCTCCGGCTCATGGGTGGGCTCCCCTGCGGGCCAGCAACCGGCTGAGCGCCTCGATCGCCGACGGCACGTCAGGGACCACGTGCGCACCCGATGCGGCCAGACGCAACGCGGCCGCCGCAGCGGCGCCGCCGGTAAAGTCCCGCGCCTCCTGCCCCTCCACCATGATAACCGGAACCCCGGCAGCCAGCGCCGCTTCCGCTACCTCCAGGTTGCGCAGGTTCCCCGGACCGATGGGGGTGGGCGCGATTATCACCGCGCGAGAGGCGAGGGCAGCCGCGGTGGCCTCGGCGGCAGCCGCGCTGCCGATCGGCGAAAACGGCGCCTCCTCGATCACCTGGGCTCCCACGGCACGCGCCGTTTCGTCGTCGGCATCCATTACGTGCACCACTCCCACGCTCAGTCGGCAGCCCGCCTCAGCACAGCGGTTCAGGATTTCAATACCACTTCCACCGCCGCATATCACGTGAACCCGAGGACCGGTGCCCCTAACCGCCGGCCCCGGAGCCACCGTCAGGTATGGACGCCCGGTTCTGGCATCTACCCGAACGGCCACGCCGGCGCCGAACGCCTCACGGATGAGGTCTGGAGCGACCACGTCAGCCGGCCGACCGCTGGCAAGGAGGCGGCCATGGCTCAGCAGCGCCACACGATCGCAGAAGCTGGCCGCCAGGTTCAGGTCGTGGATCGCCGCCACCGCGGTGAGGCCGCGCCCAGCCAGGGTCCTCAGCAGCTCCATGATCTCAAGCTGCCGCCCCAGGTCAAGGTGGGCCGTGGGTTCGTCCAGAAGCAGGAGACGCGGCTGCTGGGCCAGGGCCCTGGCGATCAGCACTCGCTGTCGCTCTCCGCCGCTCAGGGCCTCTATGGCGCGGTCGGCCAGTTCCATAGCACCGGTCTGCTCCAGGGCCTCGTCAACGGCCCGCAGATCGGCCGCGCCGGGTCGCGCCAGCCTTCCCAGATGTGGCGCTCTCGCCCACGCCACGGCCTCGCGTACGGTGACACCTACCGGCACGACCGGGTGCTGCGGCAGGACCGAGATCTGCCGGGCCAGCACCTCTATGGGCGTCTCGTGCGGGGCGAAGCCCTCCACGAGCACGCTGCCCGCATCCGGGCCCACCGCGCCTGCTATCGCGCGCAGGAGTGTGGTCTTGCCCGCGCCGTTGGGTCCAACGATACCAAAGAACGCCCCGGATGGTATCTCCAGGGAGACACCACCCAGCGCCGTGATACCCGCCAGCCGGCAGACCAGTCCAGCGATCTCGACCCGACACCCACCTGCGGCGGAAAGCCTACCGTCCATTGCCCAGCAGCCTGGCGATCAGCTCCAGGCCTTCCACCACGCGGGGGCCGGGCCGAGCTACCAGCGAGGTCGGCAGATCGTACACGCGGCCCGCCCGCACCGCGTCCAGGACGGCCCAGCCGGGTCTCCCGCGCAGACGGTCTCCTCCGCGGTAGAGCAGCAGGATCACCTGTGGGTTCCGGCTGAGGACATCCTCGAGCGGCACCGGAACGTACCCGCGGCGATTGCCGAAGATGTTGGCGCCCCCGGCGCGGGTGACCAGATCATCCACCAGCGTCGAGCCGCCCGCAGCCAGCACGGGCTCATGCCACACCTCGATGTAGGCGGTGCGCCGGATGACCGGGCGAACGGCTGCTGCCCGGCGCCGGAGGTGCAGCGCCAGTCCCTCGGCCTCCCGGATGCGGCCCGTCACCCGGCCCAGCAGCCTGACCAGATCAACCGTCCCGTCAACCGAGGCGGCGTCCACCGCCAGCACGGGCAGGCGGAGCGCCCGCAGGCGAACAAGCTGGTCGTGTTGCAGACTCGGCATTCCGACAACCAGATCCGGCTTGAGGGCCACAACGCGCTCCAGGCTGACCACCGCGCCGCCCACGCGCGTCCTGCCACGAACCCGCTCCGGCGGGTAGTCGTCGGAGTCGCTGATCCCGATGACCTCCCGGTCCAAGCCCAGGGCGAAGAGGACCTCTGTCACGCTCGGAGCCATTGAGACGATCCGGACCGGCCTGGCCCGGATCGTGACGCGGACCCCGGAGGCATCCGTGAGCGTCATCGGATAGGCGCCGGCGCCTGCGGCGGCCTGGACGCCGCCAGAAACAGAGCCCAGCAAGGCCAGCGCGAGGCAGGTGGATGCCGCCGCGAAACTCACCGCCGGGCCCCCCTCGGCTTCCTGGCCACAATCCTGCCAAGTGCGCGGGAGCGCCCGCCCTCACGGAAGAGGCCCTCCTGAAGATAGAGCACCTCCCAGTTCCGGAACCGGCGCTGCAACTCGCCCTTTCTGAGCCGGTGTGCGGGCCCGCGTGGGCCAGGATCCGGCTCGGGCCACTCCAGGTGGGTCTCCAGGATCATAACCCCACCGGGCCGCACCGCCTCCTGCATCGCCGTGAGCAGCTTCCTCTTCAGGAAGAACGTGTTCACGACCACATGGTACCGCGCCTTCGGAAACCGGTAGGTATCGAGATCCGCCTCGACCCACCGCACGCGCAGGCGCCTCCGTGCAGCCCGGCGGGCCGCTACTGCCAGCGCGGTCGGTGAGATGTCAACGGCGCATACGTCGTAGCCGGCCGATGCCAGCAGCAGGGCGTTGCGCCCCAAGCCGGTGGCCACGTCCAGCGCGCGGCCCCGCGGCAATAGCGGCAGCCACCTCCTCAGCAGGCCCGACGGCGGCCCGTCGTGCACGCGCTCGCCCGCGATGTACCTGGCTTCCCACTTTCCGCGATCAACCTTCATCCCGCATCCCCTCAGCGCCCCTCCAGCCTCTAGCGCCCCGACAGCGCGCCCGGACGGACGGATCGAAACCCCAGGTCCAGCAACTGCTCCGCGTCACCGAAAACGTTGCGGCTGTTGAGCACCACCACGAGGATCTGCCGGCCGTCCCGCGTGGCCGAGGCAACCAGCGAAGGCCCTGACGCCGCGGTCCACCCGGTCTTCACCCCATCGGCCCCAGGATAGCGACCGAGAAGCTGGTTGGTGTTGACGAGGCGCTGGGGCGGTCGGCCAGGCCGTATCAGGTCCCAGGTCTCGGTGCGCACGAGCGCTGCGAGATCCGCGTTGCGCAGTGCGTGCCGCGCGATCAGGGCAAGGTCGAGGGCGGTGCTGTGGTGCCCCGAGGCCTCAAACCCGTGCGGGTTGACAAACTGGCTCTCGTGGGCGCCCAACTGTCGCGCCCTGGCGTTCATCTCTTCGACAAAGCGCTCGGTATTGACGAAGGCCCCTTCAGCCACCGCCACCGCTGCGTCGTTCGCCGAGCGGAGCATCATCGCCAGCAGCAGATCCCTGATCGGCCACTTCTCCCCGGCCTCCAGACCAATGACTGCTCCCTGACGCTGGGCGGAAGCGCGGGCACTCACCGTGACGACCGCGCCGGCAGGCAGGCGCTCGAGGGCGATGATCGCGGTTAGGATCTTCGTGGTGGACGCCGGAGGCCACCGGCGGTGCGCCTCGCGCGCGTGCAGGATGCGGCCGGTCCTGGCATCCATGACGATCGCGGCGGTGGGTCCATCGGGTGCGGTGGGTCCGGCATAGGCCGGCGCCGTACTCGCCGGTTCCACCGCGCACACCGCCAGCAGCAGACCCGCGAGCAGGGCGTGCCGGAGCACGGCGTTCACCCCGCCGGATCGAGCATGACCTGCACACCTCGCTCACCCGCGGGCGGCAGATCCGACAGACTGCGGAGGCCGAAGTACCGCATGAACCGTTCCGTGGTCCCAAACAGCATGGGGCGTCCCACCGTCTCGCGCCGGCCCACCACGCGGATCAGATGGCGTTCGAGCAGGCGTTCGATGTGCCAATCGCTGCTGCTTCCGCGGATCTGCTCGATGTCGCCCCGCGTTGCCGGCTGCCTGTAGGCAATGATCGCCAGGGTCTCGAGGGCTCCCTTGGACAGCGACTCGCCGTGCTCGCACTGCAGAAACCGGCGCACAAGGTCGGCGTGCTCGGGCCTGGTGCAGAGCTGATAGCCGCCGGCGACCGCCTGCACCTGGAGGCCGCCGTCGGCCAGACGCGTCTCGAGGTGCTCTACCGCCTCCCGAGCGCGGTCCGCTGGGGCGTCCAACACGGCTGCCAGGCGATCGAGTGGTACCGGCCGGTCGGCGACAAACAGCAGGCTCTCAACCGAGCGCGCCAGTTCCCCGATCTCAGCAGAGGATACCATCTAGGCCCTCTTCACCATGATCGGCGCCAGCGGGGAAGCCTGCTGCACCCGCACCTTCTGGCCCATGATCAACTCCAGCAACGCCAGGAACGTCACCACCACGACGACGGTGGTCGCCCGCCGCGGAAACAGCGCCGAGAACTCCAGGCCCTGCGGCGCGTCATCCAGCGCACCCAGGATGGCCGCCATGCGATCGGCAACCCGGACCGGCTCATCCACCACCTCGGCGGCGCGCTCCTCCCGGGCACGTGCAAGCACCTCTGCGAACGCCCGGAAGAGATCCTCGACCGTCACTCCCTCCAACAGGACGTCTGCCGGCTCCCCCTGCCGGGGCCGCACGAAGACCTGCTGCTGGAGACTCTCAAGCACCCGAAGCGCCTCGGCGGCTTCCTTGAAGGCTCGGTACTCTGCGAGCTGCTCCTCCAGGCGCTCCGGCAGGTCACTGTCCTCGGGAACCTGGATGAGCTCAGGCGGAGGGGGCTTGGGCAGGAGCGACCTCGCCTTCATCTCCACAAGCGCGGCCAGCAGCCAAAGCGTCTCGACGGCCTGATTGAGGTCCAGCGATTCCTTAGAGCGCCGCAGGAACTCGTCTGCCATCTCAGCCAGCGGGATCTCGTTGAGATCTATCTTCCCCTGGTTGGCGAGCGTTACCAGCAGGTCAAGCGGGCCCTCGAAGCCGGGTACGCTTACCGTGTAGGCAGGTGCGGCGGTGCGGGCAAGTGGGCCGGACGGTTCGGTCGTCATCAGAGGCCGCCTGCGCCAATCGCCAGCCCGACCAACCATCGCACGGGCAGATCCAGCAGGAGACCGATGAAGCGGCCGGGCAGCAGGATCAAGGCCAGCAACAGCAGCGGGCCGAACTGGGCCATCCGGTCGTAGGATCGAGCCTGGGCCGGGGGCAGAAGACCGGAGATGATTTTCGATCCGTCCAGCGGGGGAACGGGCAGCAGGTTGAAGATGGCCAACACCGCGTTGATGAAGATCACGGTCAGCAGCAGGCTCCCCGGCCAGGCGCCCGGCTCTACCAGGCCGAGCTGGTAGACCAGCCCCAGCAGGAGCGCCGTTGCCACGTTCGCGAGCGGGCCGGCAGCCGCCACCACCAGCATCCCCCGGCGCGGGTCGGGGAAGTACCTGGGGTTCACCTCGACCGGCTTCGCCCACCCGAACCCTGCGAGCAGGAGCAGCAATGACCCCATCGGGTCCAGGTGCACAACCGGGTTGAGCGAGAGGCGGCCGCGGGTGCGGGGTGTGGGATCGCCCAGCCGGTCGGCGGCCCATGCGTGCGCGAACTCGTGTACCGTGACGGCAACCAGAATCGCGATCACGCGCAGCAGCAGAACCTGGGGGTCACCCCGCAGCATCAACCGTCACCCAGCGAGGTGCCGTCGCGCCGCGGGAGGGCTCGATCAAGCCGCACCAGATCGGCAGGAGTCTCGCGCTCGACCGCGATCTGCGCCTCGCCGTCACGCACGAAGACTAGCGCCGGCCGCGGATAGCGGTTGTAGTTGCTGGCCATCGAGAAGTTGTAGGCGCCCGTGGAGAACACCGCGAGGAGATCTCCCGCTGCTACTTCCGGCAGTTGGGCGTCCCAGATCAGCACGTCCCCCGACTCGCAACAGCGCCCGGCGATGGACACCCTCTGCGTGGGCTCCTCGCCCGCCCGCGTCGCCACCAGGGCCTCGTACTGCGCCCCGTAGAGCGCGGGGCGTGGATTCTCGTACATCCCTCCGTCCACGGACACGAACTTGCGCACGCCTGGAACGGTCTTGATGGCGCCCACGGTGTAGAGCGTCACACCCGCGTTGCCCACGATCGCACGGCCGGGCTCGACCATCATCACCGGCAGGGGCATCTTGTACCGCGAAGTGAGGTCCCGCACCATCTCCGCCATCGCCCGCACGTGGCTGCCCGGGGTCGGCGGCTCCTGATCTGCCAGGTACCGAATGCCCAGCCCGCCGCCCAGGTTGAGCTCCTCGAGCACAAACCCACTCCCGCGCATCTCGGCCGCAAACGACACCAATGACCGTGCTGCCATCACGAAGGGATCCAGATCCAGTATCTGGGATCCGATGTGACAGTGCAGTCCACGCAGGCGCACTCCGGGAAGGTCAAGGGCCCGCAGCACCGCGCCTTCCGCGGACGGCCCCAGCATCCCAAACCCGAACTTGGAGTCCACGCCTCCGGTCTGGATGGCCTTGTGCGTGTGGGGCTCGATCCCCGGGGTGACGCGCAGCAGGATGTCGACCCGGCGGCCTCGTTCGCGCGCCAGACGGTCAAGCCAACCCAACTCGTGGTCGTTGTCAACCACGAACCGGCCAACGCCGGCATCCAGGCCGTAGGCGATCTCTTCCGGCGTTTTGTTGCTGCCGTGGAAGAAGAGCTCGCCCGCCGGTACCCCCGCGGTCAGCGCGGTTAGGATCTCGCCGGCGCTGACCACGTCAATGCCCAGGCCCTCTTCATGTGCGACCTGGCACGACGCGACGGTGCATAGTGATTTGGACGCAAAGAGCACCCGGCCCGGCCCTGGGTACGCCTCCTGCATCGCCCGGACGTAGGCGCGGCAGTTAGCCCGCATGCGGGTTTCGTCGAGGACATGCAGCGGTGTGCCGAACCTCTCCGCCAGATCGGCCGCGCGAGCGCCGCCGATGACGAGGTGGCCCTGACCGTCCAGATCGAATCCGTGGCGTTGGGAGAGACGCATAAACCTCAGGACCCGTTCAGCGAAGCACGCGGGACGCGCTGAAAACCGATGCAAATCTAGCACGGGTACCGAGGGGTGTCAACGCGCGCCAGATCTATGGTGGCGGGATCTTTCGCACGGTAACGCTGCGCACGACGAGGTCCTCCGAGCGGTTGCCTCCAGCGTGGATGGCAAAGTCCCATCCCCAGGTGTTGGCCATCGAGGCATCGGTCAGGCGCAGCGTGTGGTTCACCCAACCATCGGCGACCCCCACCCACTGCCAGGGCGTAAACCGGTAACCGCCGGTGGAGTCGTACAGCAGGTTGAATCCCACCCCTCCGGGCGCGCTGCTGCCCCAGACCTCCACCGTTATCTCGAGGGGTGTGCGGCCCTCCAGGAAGAACGCAAACGTGTCATCGAGATCGAAGTAGACATAGACCACCCCGCGCGCAATGACCGTTCGTACACCCTCGCCCCCGGCGGTCTCAACCGGCTCCACGGCGCCGTTGGAACGGGCGCGGTAGGGTAGGTTGTAGAGCCCGCGCTCCTCGCCGGTCCGTCCGAGCCGGGCAAAGACCTCGGGGCTGCGGCTGAAGTCGCGGTCGGCGCCAACCACCGGCAGTAGCGCACCTCTGGCGCCGGCCGTGGCACGCGCCTCCTCCAGAAGCGCCGGGGCAATGCCCGTGACCACCAGCGGCGAGGCGGCAAGCCGTAGCACCATCCGGCCGTCACGGATCTCTGCCGCAACAGGCCGTCCCTGTAGCGTAGCTACGCGGGTCCCGGGAAAGGCCGGGAGATCAAGACTCCTTCCCTCTGCCAGCGCCCATGCCAGGAGGACGGCATCGGCGCCGGCGCCGAAGAGCACGGCATACACGTCTGGGTCGCGCGCCAGGTGCCCAGCATAGGCTCGGCCCGCCAGAGGCGCGGCGGCCTGGCGGAGGTCGGTCTCTGCCAGGCCTGGGTCGGTCAGGAAGACCCTCTCTACACCGGTGGCCTGGGCCACTGCCAGAGCGCGGGCCAGCAGTCCTCCGAAGGCGTCGGCACCGCCGGAACGCTCCGGCGCCCAGTCCAACCAGAGTGCCTTCCCGGCGGCCCGCGCGCGGCCGGCCAGTATCCCCAGCGGACGGAGAAGTGACTCGGGAGCTACGCTCCTCGATGATACGACAAGGACGTCGAACTGCTGGGGCGCGGCCGCCAGCATCCGCACGCCGAACCCCACGTCCATCCCCTCGGGAGTGGCCGATGCCACCCTAGCAGAGGGGTCCAGCGCCCGGATGCGCGCGTGCGCGGTCTGAAGGAGAGCCACATACTCGTTGCCGGTGCCGCGATAGTGGGGCAGCCCGAGCTGTGTCCACACCTGCCACTCGCGCACCCGGTCGCGGTAGCGGGCTGCCACGGCGCCCACGAAGCGGTCCCAGTCGCGGAGGTCCCGCGGCGGTTGGCGGGAGTAGATCTCATGCCGCGTAAGATCCACACCGATCCCGATGCTGGCCCATCTGGGAGTGAACGCGAGCACGAGCAGCGGGACCATACCTTCGCGGTGGGCCGCATCTACCGCGCGGTCCAAATCGGTCCAGGCGGGCCGGCCCCGCTGCGGCTCGATCATGCTCCAGTCTGCTGTGATCCTGACCGACCGGATGCCGGCGGTGCGTGCAAGAGCGTAGACAGCGGGGTCCGGTCTGGTCAATCCCAGCTGCACGGGTCCGGGCGGCGCAGTCTGCCCCAAACTCAGATGGACGCAGACGAGGACCACCGTGCACGCGGCAGCCGCTGCCCACATCCCTCGGCGGGAAACCCGAAACATGGATGGTGTGTTCTGCGCCCAGACGGCCCTCCCTCCACCAACAGGAGGAAGGCACTTGTCCGGGTGGAATAGAAACACCTTATCATGTCTTAGGCATCAAACAGACGGAGGAGACAAGATGATGTGGACAATCCCGCGGGCACTTACCGCCGTGGCCGGCGCGGGCGAAGGCGGCACCGACCTCAATGCGTTCGATCACGCCCTCATGGATGCCGGAATCGCCGACCTGAACTTCCTCAGGGTCACCAGCATCTGCCCCGAGGGCGCCCGCGTCGTCCCGATGCGGCCGTACACACCGGGCATGCTCATGCCCGCGGTCTACACCCGGATCAACGGTCACACGCCCGGAGAGCGCATCGCGGCGTCCGTGGGAATCGGGATTGGCGTAGGCAGCTACGGCGTGATAATGGAGTACGCCCACACGGGTTCGGCCGAGAACGCGGAGCAGATCGTTCGGGGCATGGTCGAAGAGGCCATGGCCACCCGGGGTCTGAAGACAGCGGAGATCGTCGTTGCTGCCGGGGAGCACGTGGTCCAGCGCACGGGCTGCGTGGTTGCCGCAGTGCTGTTCTGGCCGGAGTAGGCGCCATGCGATCGCCCCAAGAGCCAGAGTGGATCACAGATCAGGGCGGCGAGGCCTTCGCCCACATCTACAGGGTGGACGCCGTGCTGCACGACGAGCGTTCGGAGTTTCAGCGGGTCCGGGTCATCGAGAACCTGGACTTTGGCCGCATGCTCATTCTCGACGATGCGGTGCAGACAACCGAGAGGGACGAGTTCATCTATCATGAGCTGCTGGCGCACGTCCCGCTGTGCACGCATCCCGCGCCCCGGCGGGTACTGATCATCGGGGGCGGCGACGGAGGGCTGTTGCGCGAGACGCTGCGGCACCCGATCGAACACGCGACGATGGTCGAGATAGACCGCGCGGTCATTGACGCAACGCTCCGGTGGATCCCCTCGATCCCGGCAAACTGCTACGACGACCCGCGTGCGCGGCTCCTGGTGGACGACGGCATCCGGTTCGTGCGCGAGGGCGGCGAGCACTTCGACGTGGCAATGGTGGATTCCACCGATCCGAAAGGGCCGTCGCTGGGGCTGTTTTCCAGCGAGTTCTACGGCCAAATAGCAGGCCTCCTGGGTGAAAACGGAGTGCTGTCGGTGCAGAGCGGATCGCCCCTGTATCAGCAGGACCTCATTGCGATGGTGCGGCGGCACATGGCTCCTCACTTCAAGTGGGTGCGCACCTACCTGGGCGCGGTACCCACATACCCGGGTGTCTTCTGGACCTTTACCGTAGGCTCTCAGGCACGCGATCCGGTCGAGGTGGGCCCGGAGGAACTGGTCGGGAGGATGCGCCACATACCCACCCGCTACTACCTCCCTGCGGAGCACCAGAGCCTCTTCATGCCTCCGCCGTTTCTGCAAGACGCGATGTCGGCGAGATAGACGGCCGTGCCGTTCCTTGGGGCCGGAGTGCATGCACGGCCTGCGGCGGTGCTGATCGGAGCGCCCTACGACGCCACCTCCACTTACCGCGCGGGCTCCGCCCACGCGCCGGCGTCAATCCGCTGGGCTTCGGAGAGCGTCGAGACCTACAGCCCATTCCAGCAGCGCGACCTCGCCGATCTGGCCTTCTCGGACTCGGGCGACCTCGATTTGGCCGGCTGCTCGCCGGAGGCGATGGTCGAGCGCGTCCGCGCGCGGGTCGCGGCGACATCAGGCCTGCCCGTGGTCATCGGGGGCGATCACGCCGTGACGTTCGGAGCGGTGGCCGCGCTGGCCGAACGACACCCCGACCTGGGCATCATTGTCCTGGACGCCCACCTGGACCTGCTCGATGAATACGAGGGAGCGCACTGGTCGCACGCCACCGTTCTGCGCAGGATTACCGACCGCCTGGGATGGGAACGGTGCGCGGTGCTCGGCGCTCGATCAGGAACCCGCGATGAGTGGGCCGCCGCGGCCTCACTTGCCGCCGCAGTCCGTACGGGCGATCTGCCTCCCGCGGCACGAGCAGCCATGAGGGATCGCCCGATCTACCTGTCGGTGGACATTGATGTCTTCGATCCCAGCATAGCCCCTGGCACCGGGAATCCCGAGCCGCTGGGGATAAGCATCGGTGAGTTCGCCTCGCTGCTGGGGGTGCTGGCGGAACACCGGATCGTCGGATGCGACCTCGTTGAGGTCAGCCCGCCCTGCGATCCGTCGGGGCGAACCTCAATCCTGGCTGCCTGGCTGCTGCGCGAGATGCTGCTGGCGTTCGTGCGTCCGGGAGGGACACGCGCACGGGGTGGAACTGCACTTCGGGCATCCTGAGGCGTAGCGCTCCGCGGCTTGAGCCGCGTCCACGCCGCAAAGCGAGGCCACGGTCACGGTCCAGGCAAGCACGTCGCCGATCTCCTCTTCGAGCCGCCTGGGATCGCCTTCGCGCAGGGCACGGGCAAGCTCGCCAACCTCCTCGACCAACCACCGGAAGGTCGCGTCCACGCCGCGCGAGCGGTCACGCTCGCCGTAGTGGGCCTCGATGCGGTTCTGGAACTCGCGCAGCTTCAAGGCCCGCTCCCCTTCGAGAGGGCGGTTGCGATGCCCAGCATGTCCGCCATCGGCAGAGTCCCTGCCAGCGCCAGCCGACGGCCCTGGTCCTCCCAGGTGACGATTCTCAAGGCACCGGCTCCAAACGCCCGTGCCCCAGGGCCCAGGAGCGGCACAGCGTCGCCACGGCCGGGAGGACCCGCACGACCGGCAGGCACGACAAAGAGAACCAGGCTCCGGGCGCCGTCCGAATACTCCAGAGAGGCGGTGAGAAGCGGACCATGACGCACCGGCGTCCCGCCCCGCAGCGAGTAACCTCCGGGAAGCGTCTGGGGAACGCCCATCGCAAACCCCACGGCCCGCTCCAGATCGGGAAGAGCAAGGAGCGGCTCAGGCAGGCCACCCTGACCGATGATCCGGGCGCCCGCGGGAGGGCGCATCTGGAACAGTGCTGACGGGACGTTTAGACCGAAGCTGATCCGGGTGAAGTAGGCCACCATCACGAGACCATCGTCAGGGTCGCGCTCCTCTGCCCGCAGTGCCACACCGGTGGTCCTATCAATCCAGAGGCGGCGCTCGCCCTGGCCGGACCGGGGCCTTAGACTCAGCACCGCGGTGCGCCGGCCGATAACCTCCTCAACACCGAGCAGACTCAGGCGGTACTCTGCCAGCCACCCATCAGAAGGAGCTTCGGCTGGCGGCGCCAGGGACGGCCCCAGGAAGACCGTATGGAGGCGCGGCTCGTAGTGCCAGGTCTGCTGCCCGTCGTCAACGACCAGTCGCCCGGCCACGCCCTCAGGGGAGAGGAACTCCAGACGCGTCCTCCCGGGCCGCTTGCGGGTCTCGATCAGCGTGACGGTCTCCATGGCGTCGCCGCGGAGCACGGAGAGCACCTTGGTGCCCTCGTAGTCCACGATCTGCGAGGCGATGGCGGCATGGCGGGCGACTTCCTGCAGCGTCACCCCATCCAGCAGCGGCTCCGGCGAGCCCTGCGACAGGGCCGGCATCGCGACTACCATCCAGATAACGAACCCCGTGGCGGCGCGCCGGATCATCGCGCCGGCCCCCGTGGATCCTCGCCGATCAGGCGCAGGTTGGCGTCGGTGAACACCAGGCCCATAAAAGCACGGTCCAGGAGCGGATCCCTCGCCTGCGCCTGCGCCGCCCTGCGCAGCAACAGATCAGGGCCGACCTCCGCGGCGCGAAGACGGTCCTGGTGGCCCCGGATTGCAGGCACGGCCACTAGGACCAGAACCAACGCCAGCACGGCGAACACCATCGCGGGGCGCGGTCCCCAGAACGGGGGGCGCCATCCCCACAGACCGGGCGCCCGGCGCTCCAGGCGCAACGATAGGTCCGCCGCAAACTCCCGGGGTAGGTCGGGCGGCTCCAGAGAACTCAAGAGGCGCCTCGTTGCTCGCAGATCCTCCATCTCGGCACGGCAGTCAGGGCAGCCCGCCAGGTGGCTCCGGACTTCAGCCATCTCCTCGGGGAAGAGCTCCGTATCAAGGTAGGCACTCAGCAGCCGCGCAGCGCGTCGGTGGTTCATCGGCCCTCGAGGCTGTCGCGGACGGGCGCCAGATGGCCTCGCAGCGCCAGGCGTGCTCGGTGCAGCCGCGACTTCACCGTCCCCACGGGAATCCCCATCATCGAGGCGATCTCCTCATACGCGTAACCTTCCACATCGGCCAGCACGACAACCATGCGGATCTCGGGCGGGAGCGACAAGAGCGCCTGCTGCACGCGCCGGTCCAACATCGAACCGAGCACAGCACGCTCGACGTCGGCTGAGGGATCCGGCCGTTCCCTTGCCAACTCCCCTGACGCGGTCGCCAGCGGCTCATCGAGCGACTGAACCCGCACTCCGCGGCGGCGCCGCAGTAGGTCAATGAACAGGTTCGTAACGATCCGATACAGCCAGCCCTCCAGCGGAACACCGGGTCGCAGCCGCGACATGGATCGCCAGACGCGTATGAAGGCCTCCTGCGCAAGGTCCTTGGCGTCGGCCTCGTGACCGGCCATCCTATAGGCCATCCCGTACACACGCCGCCCATACTTCTCCATCAGCGCCTCGAACCGCGCCTGATCGTCCTGGGGATCCGCCGACCGCTCCGATTCCTTGACCTGCGCCACGCACCACCTGCGACCGCGGCGTCCCCTCCTGATGATCTACGAACGGAGGGTCGTCGAGGTTCCTTCACTCCAGCCGGAGCAAGGGCTCCAAACGGCGGAAGAGCTTGGGCCCTATGCCCTGGACCTCGAGGAGGTCGTCCAGGCGCCGGAACAGCCCCTTGGCCTCGCGATGCTCCACAATACGGCGCGCCAGGACGGGGCCGATGCCGGGCAGGCGTTCAAGGTCCGCCGCGGTCGCGGTGTTCACGTTCACCGTGGAAGCCCTCTCCCCTTCTAACGGCGCCGCCTCTTCCCGGACTCCCGGGCGCCGGGCCGGAGGAAATGGGTAGGTTGGCTGAATGATCCGCGGCACGACCACCCGGTCACCGTCCCGAAGCTGAGAGGCCAGGTTCACACGCCGGAGATCCGCGATCAAGGTGGGGCCGTGGGCCGCAAGTATGGCGTCCTGGAGGCGGGCGCCGGAGGGCAGCACGTACATCCCAGGCCAAGTCACCTCGCCTACCACGTGCACGCTGATCTGCGCGGGCAGCGAGGGCCCGCTGACCGGCAGGGGAGCCGCAGGCCGGCCGGCCCGGATCGCAGCACCGCCGGCCAGGACCAGCGCCGCGGCCAGCCCGGCGAGCGCCAACTGGTCGGATCGCTCGATGGTCGTCACCCCCTCCTGCCATCTCATCGGCAGGGAATGGGGCGTCCTGCGGGCTATCTCACGACTATGTTGACCAATCGGCCTGAGACCACGATAACATCGGCCACGGTCTTGCCCGCCAGGAACTGGTGGACGCGCGGGCTTGCCATCGCGACCTCCCGGGCCTCGGCATCGGTGATCTCCGCGGCCACCTGGACCCGGTCGCGCACGCGCCCGTCCACCTGCAAAACCAACGTGACCTGTTTGGCGGTCGCCTTGGCGGGATCGAAGGACGGCCAGGGTTGGGTGTGCACGCTGTAGGAGCCCCCGAGGTGCTCGACCCAGAGCTCCTCGGAGGTATGGGGACAGAGCGGCGCGAGCAGCAGCACCAGCGTCCGGAGCGCCTCGCTCCAGCGCGGCGTGCCGGAAAGCGGCGAGTTCCTGGCCTGCTGCAGAACGTTGGAGTACTCCATCAACGCCGCGATCGCGGTGTTGAACCTATACCCCTCCAGCTGCTCGGTCACGCGCCTGATCGTGTGGTGCATCCAGTACTCCAGTTCGGACGCCTCGATGGGCTGAACCGGCGAACCTGAAGCCTCCCCGGCCGGCACGGTCACCAGCGACCAAACCCGCGCCAGGAAGCGCCAGATTCCCTCAATGCCCCGGCTGTTCCACGGGCCGCCCTCGTCCCACGGTCCGATGAACATGAGGTAGGCGCGCAGCACGTCGGCACCGTACCGGCGCAGGAACTCGTCGGGATTCACCACGTTTCCCCGGGACTTGCTCATCCGGTTGCCGTCCGTGCCCAGAATGATCCCCTGATTGAACAGCCGCTTCATCGGCTCGTCGAAGGACACCAAACCCATGTCGCGCATCACCTTCGTCCAGAACCGCGTGTAGAGCAGGTGCATGACCGCGTGCTCGATGCCGCCGGTGTACTGGTCAACCGGCAGCCAGTACGCCCCCTTCTGGGGATCGAAGGGGGCCTGGTCGTAATCTGGGCTAAGGTACCGGTACTGGTACCACGACGAGTCAACGAACGTGTCCATCGTGTCGGTCTCGCGCCTGGCCGGCCTGCGGCAGCGCGGGCAGGCGACGTTTCGGAAGCCGTCGTGATACTTCAGCGGGGACTCGCCGGTGGGCCGGAACTCGGCGTCTTCCGGCAGGATAACCGGCAGGTGTTCCACGGGCACCGGAACAACGCCGCAGTCGTCGCAGTAGATGATCGGAATCGGGGTGCCCCAGTAGCGCTGCCGGCTGATCAGCCAGTCGTGGATGCGGTAGTGCACCTTCCGCTCACCGACTCCGCGCGTGATCATCGCGTCCGCGATCCGATGCCAGCCCTCGGCGGACGGCAGGCCATCGAAAGACCCGGAGTTAACCATCGTGCCTTCTTCCAGGTAGGCCTCGGGCAGCGGTCCGCCATCCCATCCCGGCGGCGCCACAACCACCGGAATCGGCAGACCGTACTTCCCGGCAAACTCGAAATCGCGCGCGTCGTGAGCCGGGACGCCCTGGATCGCTCCGGTGCCGTAGCTCAGCAGGACGTAGTCGGCGATGAACACCGGCACGTCTGCGCCGTTCATCGGGTTGGTGGCGTACGCCCCAATGAAGACACCGTCGTGCTCCCGCTCGGTCGAAAGCCGCTCGATGTCGGACTCGCGCGCGGCCTTGAACTTGTAGGCCTCTATCGCGGCACGCCGGTCCGGCGTGGTCAGGCGATCCACCAACGGGTGCTCGGGAGCCAGCACGCAGAAAGTCATCCCGAAGACGGTATCGGGCCTGGTCGTGAAGACCCTGAACTCCAGGCCTGGGTGATCCCTGAGCGGGATCGCGAACTCGACGCCCTCGCTGCGACCGATCCAGTTGGTCTGCAGTGTGCGGACGCGCTCCGGCCACTCAATCTTCGAGAAGTCCAGCAGCTCCTCGGCGTAGGCGGTGATCTTCAGGAACCATTGTTCCAGGTTCTTCTTGACCACCGGCGTGCCGCACCGCTCGCACACTCGGTCGTCGCCGACCACCTGCTCACGGGCAAGCGTGGTGTTGTCCTTAGGACACCAGTCCACGGGCGAAAGCGCACGGTAGGCAAGGCCTCTCTCGTGCATCTTGAGGAAGAACCACTGGTTCCACTTGTAGTACCTGGGGTCGCAGGTGACCACCTCGCGCGGCCAGTCCCACATCGCGCCCATTGAACGAAGCTGGCGCCGGATCACCTCGATGTTGCTCATCGTCCAGCGGTGGGGATGGATGCCCCGCTCGATCGCGGCGTTCTCCGCGGGCAGTCCGAACGCGTCAAACCCCATGGGGAGCGTCACGTTGAAGCCCCGCATCCTCTTGTACCGCGCGGCGACGTCCGTGGGCGCCATGGCGTACCAGTGGCCGATGTGGAGGTAGTCGCCCGAGGGATAGGGGTACATCGTCAGGAAGAAGAACTTGGGTCTCGGATCACCGTCGGGCGCGTGGTACAGGCCGTCCTCTTCCCATCGCGCCTGCCACTTGGCCTCAATACTGGCGGGGTCGTAGCGCATCGGGTTCTCCTTGAGACTAACTGGCTTCCCGGACCGGCGTCAGCCAGCCGTGGGTGTCGGGCAGGCGGCCCGAGGTGATGCCGAAGAACCGCTCCTGCAATTGCTCGGTCAGCGGTCCGCGGCGGCCCGGCCCAACGGGTTGCCGGTCCACCGACCGTATGGGCGTGATCTCAGCCGCGGTTCCCGTGAAGAAGGCTTCGTCCGCGATATAGAGCATCTCGCGGGGAATCGTCATTTCGCGCACCTCGACGCCGGCCTCGCGGCAGAGGGTCATGACCACGCCCCGGGTTATGCCCCCTAGGATCGAGGCGGCCAGCGGAGGAGTGTATACGACGCCGTCCCTGACTAGGAACAGGTTCTCGCCGCTGCCCTCGCTCAGATAGCCCGCCACGTCCAGGGCGATGCCCTCCACGTATCCGTTGTCCACCGCTTCCATGATGACGAACGCCGAGTTCACGTAGTTGCCGCCGATCTTGCCCATTCCGGGCAGGGTGTCGGGAGCAACGCGCCGCCAGGAGCTGATCATGACGTCCACGCCATGCTCGATGGCTTCCTCGCCCAGATAGCGCCCCCACTCAAAGGTTATGACCGCCACGTGCAGCGGACACCTACGGTGGTCCACGCTCAGGGACTCCACGCCGCGGAAAACCACGGGCCTTATGTAGCAGTCCCCGTGACCGTTGACCCTCACCGTTTCCAGAATCGCCCGGGTGAGATCGTCGCCGGAATAGGATGGCGTCATGCGGAAGATCCGGCACGAGTCCAGGAGCCGTCGCACGTGCTGGCCCAAACAGAACACCGCAGGCCCGCCCGGCGTCTGGTAGGCGCGAATGCCCTCGAAGACGCTGGATCCATAATGGACCACGTGCGAGGCCACATGGATGCGGGCCTCGTCCCACGGAACCAGCGCCCCATCTAACCATATCCGGCCAGATGCCTTCATTCCCCGCACCTCCAGAAACAGCAATGCCGCCTTCCTCCATAGGGACGAAGACGGCCTCCGCGGTACCACCCCGGTTGACAGGCGCGCCGGAAATCACACGATCGCCGGGCGATTGGTGGAGCAGGCGGGAATTGAACCCGCGACCTCCTCTACGCCAAAGAGGCGCTCTCCCCCTGAGCTACTGCCCCACGCACCTGTCCGCTTGAGCCCTTATCGCGGGCTGACGGTGGAAACTACGGATCCGTCCGGGATCCCTCGTTTCCACGGCTCCCGGACGAGTTCGGCCGCTCCGCCGTTCGGGTCACACCCTCCCCCGAATCTCTCGTGCGCCTAGTGGCGCCGGCGGGCCACTGCCTACTGCTTCCGGTCTTCGCCGCTTTGACAGCCGGGCTCTCTGCCCGACAGCGCGATTATATCACCCATCAGAGTGGGGTCAAGCCAGCTTGTAGCCAAAACGCCGTAGCAAATCCTTGCGCCACGAGATCTCTGCGTCGTCCTCCACGCCCAGCGGCTTGAACCCGTCCAGCACTCCCACGACCCCGCGCTGATCCCCTTCCTCGGCGACGATCGCCTGAAGAGGGTTCGCCGTGGCCGCGAACAGGTGCACTACTTCTGGACAGGCCTTGACAGCGTGGAGCACGTTGATCGGGAAGAACCCCTCGCCGAGCACGATGACGAAGATGTGACCGCAGCCCAGCGCCAGCACGTTCCGCACCGCCAGGGCGATGAGCCCTTCGTCCGTGCCGGATTTCCGCACCAACCGCTTCCCGCTGGCCTCCGAGAAAGCCAGGCCGAACTTGATGCCCGGCACCGCGGTGACCAGGGCTTCGTGAAGATCCTCAACAGTCTTGATGAAATGGGACTGGCCCAGGATGACGTTGTGGCTCTCAAGCTTCTCGATGGGGACAAGTATGAGCTCCATGGGCACATTGTAGACCACGGCCCTGCCGCCTGTGAACCCACAGGCCCGGGCCTAGACCGACGGAGGGGGCGCCTTGGGGCGCTCTGCCGCCTCCGGCGTTCGGTAACCTTCGGGGAACGCGGGCACCACCTGCGCCGGCGCGCGGTGCGGAGGCCCCACAAACAGGCTGCGTTTGAGAAGCTGGATGGCCAGCGCCGGATCCACACCCTTGGGGCACGCCTCGCTGCACGCCCCGGCCAGATGGCAGCCGAAGGCTCCGTGGGACGCGTCCACCACACCTGCCCGTTTGCTCAGGCCCTCGTCGCGGTTGTCAGCCACGTACCTGTAGACCTGACCCAGCGCCTGTGGCCCCAGGAATTGCTCGGTGGTGCCAACCGTGGGGCATGCCGCCAGGCAGAGGCTGCACTTCAGGCAGTAGGTGAACTGCACGTAGCGTGCAAGTTCCTCCGGCGTCTGCTGAAACTCACGCGTCGGCGACTCCATCTCCGCCTCGTCGCCCCGCATGATGTAGGGGAGCACGGCCCGATGCCTGTGGAAGGTCGGTGCCAGGTCGGGCACCAGGTCCTTGATTGCATCGTGGTTGGGGAGCGGCGCCACCTCAACTACGGGTCCCAGCTCGCTGACCTGGGTGTTGCATGCCAGGCGGGGCTTCCCGTTGATGAACATTCCACACGAGCCGCAGACGCCCATTCGGCACGAGCATCGGAACGCCAGCGATCCGTCCTGCTCCTCCTTGACCGCGAACAGCGCGTCCAGCACGGTCATGCCCGGCAGGATCTTCACCTTCCACTCCTGCGGCCGCGCCGCTCTGTCCCGCTCGGGATCGTAGCGCGCCACCCTCAGCGTCAGGATGCCACCTTCGGGAACGCCGCCTTCGGGATTGCCGGTCATCTCCGCCATCTCACCCTACCCCTCAGTGGCGCGCGGCCTGCACTGCCACCGCTACGCCGTAGACAAGCACCGCCAGCCCGAAGATCACCACGCCCGTGTTGATGAATCGCACCGCCCTCGGGGTGCCCCAGATCTCCCCCAGGACGCCCCTCAGGCCGTAGAGACCGTGGTAGAGGGCGAAACCCAGCAGCAAGACGTACATGCTCGCCCAGGCCGCACCCCGGCCACGCTCGACCACCGACGAGAAAGACATCGCCGGCTCCCTGGCCCACCCCAGGAGAGCAAGGATGCCGGCATAGTGCATCAATCCCATGTGCAGGGAAAGGAGCACAAGCAGGCCCGCACCGCATATCAGGTGTAACGCCCACAGCCTGGATTCCCTCACGGCCCTTCCTCCCCCACCTACTTGGTCAACAGATCCCACACCCCGGCCGCAAGCAAAGCTCCAGCCAGGACCATCAACACTACCACCATCCTGCGTTGGCGGTGCAGTGCCATCGGATAGGGGTAGACCGGGTGCCCGGGCCTGCCGAGCGCGCAGCCCAGATGGCCGAACAGCAGCCGGAAACCGTTGATGGCATGAAACACGAACGCGGCGAGCACCAGGATCTCGCCTGCGACGAAGACCGGGCGTGACAAAATGGCCATCGTCTGCTGCCATGCATCCGGACCCTGCAGCCGCCGGCCGGTAACCCAGACGTGCAGCGGCAGGTACAGAATCAGCCCCAGCCCACAGAGGCGATGGAGGATGTACAGGTACCTTTCTGCCGGATACCGGCCGGCGTAAACCCAACCCCGCAGACCGAGCCGCATGCTCAGTCGTGATGGTGTCGGAGTCCGTATCGGGGTCTGTGCCTCAGCTGCCATGGCTCCACCCTGCCTGATAGACGACATCAGTACTTGCGCTCCACGGGCTTCCAGGTCGTGATCGTGACCGGTGTGTAGGCGAGTCGCGGCCCGGCCTCGCTGTGGGTCGCCTGCGTGTGCGCTAGCCAGCGCTCGTCATCGCGATCAGGGTAGTCACGACGGGCGTGGCTCCCCCTGGACTCCGTCCGCTCAAGCGCCCCCATTATGACCATCTCCGCCAGGTCCAACAGGTTCTGCACTTCAACTGCGGAGCTCAGGTCCGTATTGTATACCCAGCTACGGTCGTCCAGGTGGATGCGGCCCATCCGGTCGCGGAGCTCCCGCACCTCGTTGAGCGCCGCCCCCAGACCCTGCGCGTCGCGGTAGACGCCCACCTTCTCGTCCATCAGAAGCCGCAGGCGCGCGCGGATCTGATGGTGGTTCTCCGGTCCGCACGCCTCCAGCAGACCCGCCAATCTGGCCCGCTCTTCCGCGGCCTCGGACAGCGGCGGATCGGGCAGGGTGCGCTCCTTGTTGGCCCAGTTGGCGGCCTCTCGGCCGGTGATGGCGCCCCACACCAGGCACTCGGCGGTGGAGTTGGTTCCCAGCCGGTTGGCCCCATGGAGCGACATGCAGGCCGCCTCGCCGGCAGCCCAGACCCCTGCCACCGGCGTCTGGCCATTGATGTCGGTAGAGATGCCCCCCATCGAGTAGTGCGCCGCCGGCCTCACAGGCAACGACCCGTCAATAGGGTCAATGCCGTTGAACTTTATGGCCACCTCGCGGATCAGGGGCAGCCTCTCGAGGATGCGATCGCGTCCCAGGTGCGTCAGGTCCAGCTCCACGTATTCGAGGCCACTGGCGTGCATGAAGCCCCGCCCGGCCTCGATCTCGGTCATCTCGGCCCGCGAGATGATGTCGCGTGGAGCCAGCTCCATCATCTTGGCGGCGTAGTCCTCCAGGAAACGGCGCCGGTCCCGGTTCATCAGGTGGCCACCCTCTCCCCTGGCGGCCTCGGTGATCAGAATCCCCGAAGGCACCAGACCGGTCGGGTGAAACTGCACGAACTCCATGTCCTTCAGCGGGAGACCGGCCCGGTAGGCCATAACCATCCCGTCGCCGGTCACCGCATGGGAGTACGTGGTGAAGCCGTAGAGCCGGCAGCACCCTCCGGTGGCAATGATCAGGGCCTTGGCCCGCAGCAGGGCGAACTCGCCGGTGGTGAGATCCCAGGCAGTCAGCCCGGCAAAGACGCCGTTGTGCACGATCATGCGCGTCGCCATCCACTCCTCGTATCGTGCGACGCTGCGATACTGCTGTATCGTGTCGTAGAGGGTCTGCATCTCAAAGAACCCGGTCTTGTCGGCGGCAAACGTGGCCCTGGGGAAGGTATGGCCGCCGAAGGCCCGCTGGTCGAGGCGACCGTCCTGCCGCCTGGACCACGGCGTCCCCCAATGATCGAGGCGCAGGATCTCCTGCGGGGCGGCTTCCACGAATCGCGACACAACGTCCTGGTCGGCGAGGAAGTCGCTGCCCTTGATGGTGTCCCAGGCGTGCAACTCCAGGCTGTCCCCTTCTTCGGGGTGCAGCACCGCGCCTGTGCCGCCCTCGGCGCACACGGAGTGGGCCCGCATGAACTGCCCCTTTGAGAGAATCGCCAGGTCCAGGTCTCCGCGCGAGGCGCGCAGGACCTCGAGGGCCGCTCGAAGACCGGCCAGTCCGCTTCCCAGGATCAGCACGTCATGGGTATAGGTCTGCACGCTTTGCCTCCAGTTCGTCCATCTTGTCCTCTAGCCGGAGCTCGTCCTAGTGGGAGCCCATGCGGTGATCCTTTCCCCAGACCCCCGCATCTCCTCCTGCCATCTGCACAGCGTGAGGGAGAACCGGAAGCAGTATCTCCAGCCACTCCCGCACGGCCGCAGGGCTTCCAGGGAGGTTGATTACGAGGGTTCTGCCGCGGATCCCGGCCGCGGCCCGCGACAACATTGCCAGCGGCGTGCGGTCCAGTGTGCGGATCCGCGCGGCTTCCACCAGTCCAGGCGCCAGCCGGTCGCATACCGCGAGCGTGGCCTCAGGCGTCACGTCCCGGGGCGAGAACCCGCTGCCTCCCGTGGTCAAGATCAACGCCACCCTGTCCTCATCGGCGTACCGAATCAGGGCGCGGCTGATGGCCTCCCGATCGTCCTCCAGGACCTCTCGGCGCACAACCAGGGCTCCAAGCGCGACCAGCGCATAGGCGATCGCCTCTCCGCTGGTGTCGGTGCCATGACCGCGTGCCACCGTATCGGAGAGGGTCAGGATGGCGACCGGAACTCCTTCCAGCGATGCCCTTCCGGTCACGGCTGCTCTCCAGCTCGCCGGTACGTACCGCTGCGCCCACCGCGCTTGTGCACCAGGCGCACGTTTTCAATCGTCATCCCACGGTCAACCGCCTTGCACATATCGTAGACTGTAAGGGCCGCCCCCACCACCGCGGCCAGGGCCTCCATCTCCACGCCGGTGGGTCCGACAGAGCGGGCCGTTGCCTCTATGGCAACCAGACACCTGGAGGCGTCCGGGACAGCGCGCACCGCCACGTCGGTGAGCGCAATCGGATGGCAGAGCGGGATCAGATCCGAGGTGTGCTTGGCGGCCATGACGCCGGCCACCTGCGCCAGTCCCAGCACATCGCCTTTGGTCATGCGGTCGGCCACGATGAGATCGAGGGTCGCCGGCAGCATTCGAACTTCGCCGCGCGCCACGGCCACGCGGGCGGTCGCCGGCTTGGCAGAAACATCCACCATGCGGGCGTGGCCGGCCCGATCCACGTGCGTGAGCGCGCGCCTCCTGGGGGAACCTTTCATGTCAGAAGCCGGACCTCGACCTCCTCGCCCTCTCCTGGTCCTATCTCACCAGCAGGGACGACGACGATCCCATCCGCGCGCGCCATGGAGGTAAGGATCTGGGATCCGGCGGGCAGGGGCACGGCCCAGATTCCGTCCGGCCGCGACTCCAGCCTGACGCGCCGGTGGTCCTCCCTCACCCGTGCCGAGGGCAGCCCTTCGAAGAGCCGTGCCCGCACCAGGCCCCATGGGCGGGATCCGGGATCCATCCCCAGCATCGTTTCCAGCACCGGACGCGCGAAGAGGTCGAAGATCACGAGCGCCGAGACCGGGTTGCCGGGCAGGCCGATCACAGAGACGGTTCCGGCCGCGGCCAGCACCGTGGGTTTGCCGGGCCGCACCGCGATGCCGTGCACCACGATCCCAGGTGGGCCTAGAGCCTCTATGGCCTCCACCGCAAGGTCATGCTCTCCCACCGATGAGCCACCGGAAACCAGCAGCATGTCATGGCCCACCAGCGCGCTGCGCAGAGCGGCCACGATCGCCGGGCGGTCATCGCCCACGATCCCGCAGACCGTGGGCACACCGCCGGCCGCTTCCACCGCACCGGCAAGTGCCGCCGTGTTCATGTCGCGCACGCGGCCCGACGTCAGCGGAGCTCCGGCCGGCACCAGTTCGTCGCCGGTGGCGAGTATCGCCACGCGCGGGGGCAGAAAGACCCTAACGGACTCCAGTCCCTGGCCGGCCAGTAGCCCCAGGTCGGCCGGTCGGAGTTTCCACCCGCGGCGCAGCACGAGCTCGCCGGCGCGGATGTCGGCTCCGCGTGCCACCACGTTCTCCCCGGTGAAGGCGGGGCGTGATACGAGCAGACCCTCCCCCTCCGCCGTCGCGTGCTCCTGCATAACCACCGCGTCGGCGCCGGCAGGCAACATCCCTCCGGTGGGAATCCGCACCGCTCCGCCCGGGGGCACAGAGACATCCGCGGCGACGCCCATATGAACCTCGCCAGAGGGCTGCAGGAACACCGGCCGGCCTGGAGCCGCGGCGGCCAGGTCGGAAGCGCGCACCGCCCACCCATCCATGGTAGAACGGTCGAAGGGCGGCAGGTCCGTGGATGCAACCGCGTCTTCGGCCAGTACGCGGCCGAGCGCCGCCCGCAGGGGCACGCGCTCGGTGCCGCGCGGACCCGGCCGCAGGACGGCCGCGTACCGGGCGCGGGCATCGTCCGGCCCAATCAACCGGGTGAACGCCTTCACGTGAAGCGTCAGATCAGGCCACCCCCACGGCGCGGGCGGCCCGCGCGAACGCCTCCAGCGCCCGATCCAGATGCTCCCTGGTGTGCTCTGCGGTCACGATCGTGCGCACCCGCGCGCGGCCTCGAGGCACGGTCGGATGGACGATCCCCACCGCGAAAACACCCTCTTCGAACAACCGGTCGGAGAACTGGAGGGCGCGCAGCTCATCCCCAACGATAACCGGTGTGATCGGCGTTTCGCTTATCCCGATATCGAACCCCGACCCACGCAGGCCTTCCTTGAAGTACCGGGCGTTCTCCCATAACCGGGATATCAGTTCAGGGCACCGCTGCACCAGCCGCACGCCGGCCAGGGCAGAGGCGGCCACCGACGGGGGGTGCGAGGTGGAAAAGAGCAGGGGCCGGGCGCGGTGCATCAGCAGATCCACGAGATTCCGGCTGCCGGCCACGTAGCCCCCGAGGCCGGCGAACGCCTTGGAGAGCGTGCCCACCTGGATGTGCACCCGACCGTGCAGATCAAAATGGTCCACGGTGCCGCGGCCGTCTCGTCCCAGCACGCCGCTGGCGTGGGCGTCGTCCACCATCATGATGGCGCCGAACTCCTCGGCGGCCTCAACCAGCGCCCGCAGCGGCGCGATGTCACCGTCCATGCTGAACACGCCGTCTGTAATAAGGAGCACCCGGCGGGCGCCGCGGCACTCATCCAACATGTGGCGCGCGGCCCCGACGTCCCCGTGTGGGAAGACCTTCTTGTCCGCGCCGGAGAGCCGGCAGCCGTCAATGATGCTGGCGTGATTCAGCTCGTCGCTCACCACCACATCCTCCCGGCCCAGCAGCGCGGCAACGGTGCCGGCGTTGGCCGTGAAACCGGACTGGAAGAGCAGCGCGGCCTCGGTGTGCTTGAAGGCGGCCAGTTCCGCTTCCAGTTGCTGGTGGATCGCCATGTTGCCCGCGATGGTTCGTACCGCGCCAGACCCCACGCCGGTGGTGGCGATGGCCTCCAGAGCTGCAGCCTTCAGGGCAGGATGGTTGGCCAGACCCAGGTAGTTGTTGGAGGCCAGGTTGATGAGCTCGCGCCCGTCGTAACGCGCGACCGCGGACTGTGCGCCCTCAAGGAGCCGGGGCCAGCGCCACAGACCCTTCGAGCGGAGCTCCTGAAGCTCGCTGTCCACAAACGCAAGGGGATGTCCCGGGTCAGCGCTCAATGGTCAATATCACCTTCCCCGCCGCTCCCGACTCCAACCGCTCGAAGGCCTCTTCAAACCGTTCCAGCGGAAGTCGGTCGGTGATGATGGGCCTGATGTCCAGCCCCTGGCGGAGCATCGCGCTCATCTGCTCCCAGGTCTGCCACATCAGGCGACCAAAGATACCCTTCAAACGTACCTCCTTGAAGATCACCAGGTTGACCAGGTCCAGCTCGACCGGCGCTCCGGGCAGGCCCAGCAGCCCCACCCAACCGCCGCCCCGCACCGCCTGCAGCGCATCCCGGATGCCGGACGGGTGGCCCGACATCTCCAAGACCGCATCGGCACCGCTGCCGCCGGTCCGCTCGCGGACGCGCTCGGCGACGCCGCCATCGCGCGCGTCCAGCACCAGATCGGCGCCCATCCTGCGGGCCAGTGCCAGGCGGCTCTCAGTAACGTCGGACGCGATCACCACCCCGGCGCCTGCCATCTTGCAGACGGGAATCGCCATCAGCCCTATGGGACCGCAGCCGGTTATGAGAACGGTCCGGCCGGCCAGCTCGGTCGCCATAGCCGTATGGACCGCGTTACCGAGCGGATCCATTATCGCGGCCACTTCGAATGGGATCCCTGGATCCAGTGGCCAGGCGTTGCCGGCCGGCAGCACCACGTACTCTGCGAACGCTCCGTCGCAATCGATCCCGATGATCTCGAGCCGCTGACAGATGTGCGGCTGGCCTCCGAGGCAAAGGGCGCAGCACCCGCAGGCGACGTGGCACTCGCCCGCCACCCGATCGCCTGCCTTGACGGTGTTCACGTCCTCGCCGGTCGCCACGACCGTGCCGCAGAACTCGTGCCCTATCACGCGAGGGGGCCGAATGCGCGACTGCGCCCAGGGGTCCCACTTGTAGATGTGCAGGTCGGTGCCGCAGATGCCGGCAGCGGCAACCCGAATCAGTACCTGGCCCGGGCCGGGGGCCGGGACCGGTAGTTCTACGAGTTCGCAGCCTGGCCCGGGTTTCGTCTTGACCAACGCTCGCATTACTCAATGACTTCGACACGACGCGCACACCACTCCTGCGTGGGACGGCAGGAGGGCTCCCGGCACCGCGGCGAAGGAAGGCGCACAAACGCCCCCCCTTGGAGGCCGACATGAAGTATCTGTTACACCCGCTGGCAGTCCACTTCCCCGTGGCCCTCTGGCTCACGAGCGCCCTGCTCGACCTGCTCTACGTTCGCACGAGGGACCTCTTCCACTTCCGCGCCGCGCGGGGACTCATAGGATTGGGGCTGTTGGGAGCATTGGTCTCGGTCGCCACAGGCTTCGCGGACGCGCTGCCGCTCGTAGCAGAGGGCGTAGGACAAGTCTTCGTGGACCGCCACAGGGTTCACCAGGTCTTCGCCTATCTTGCGACGCTGCTGTACACCGTCAGCTTCCTGATCCGCTGGCGGCGGCCGAGCGTGGGAGGCGCCGTCGTTGCCGCGCTGATGGTGGCAGGCGCCGTGCTCATCGCGGTAACGGGGTGGCTTGGGGGCGAGCTCCGGCTGGCAATGTGAGGGGCCTCCAGAAGGGCACCTCTAGCCCCCCAGATATGCCCTCCGGACCTCCTCGTTGGCCTGCAGGTCGGACGAAGAACCCTGCAGCACTACCTCGCCGGTTTGGAGCACGTACCCGCGGCCGGCGACCGACAGCGCCATGAAGGCGTTCTGCTCCACGAGCAGAATCGTGGTTCCCGAAGCGTTGATCTCCTTGATGGAGTCGTAGATCAGGTCCACCAGCACCGGCGCCAACCCCATGGACGGCTCGTCCAGCAGCAGGACCTTGGGTCGGGTCATTAGCCCCCGTCCGATAGCCAGCATCTGCTGCTCGCCGCCTGATAGGGTTCCTGCCACCTGGGCGCGGCGCTCTCTGAGGCGGGGGAACATTCCAAACACCCTCTCGAGATCCTGCCCTATGCCGTTCCTGTCGGTGCGCGTGAACGCGCCCATCTCCAAGTTCTCCGTTACGGTCAGGCGGCCGAAGATCCTACGGCCCTCGGGTACGTGGACAACGCCCTTGGCTACGATCTCGTGCGGGCTCATTGCGCTCAGGGCTTCGCCGGCCAGCGTTATCCGCCCGCCGCGGGGACGCAGCAACCCGCTGATCGTCTTCAGCGTGGTGCTCTTCCCGGCGCCGTTGGCGCCGATCAGCGTGACGATCTCGCCGGGGTCCACCTTCAGGGAGATGCCCTTGAGGGCGTGGATGTTCCCGTAGTAGACGTGCAGGTCTTCAACTTCCAGAAGCGCCATGGAGGCCCCCGCCCGGTCGGATCAGTGGGTCGCGTACGCGCCGATCTTGCGCGTGCCCAAATACGCCTCTATCACCCGCGGGTCGTTCTGCACTTCCTGCGGGGTTCCCTCCGCGATCTTGGTGCCGTAGTCGAGCACGGTTACGATCTCGGAAATACCCATTACCACGCGCATCTGGTGCTCGATCAGCAGGATGGTTATGCCTTTCTCGTCGCGCAGGCGCCGGATGAAGGTCATCATCTCCATGGTCTCGCGCGGGTTCATGCCTGCCGTCGGCTCGTCAAGCAGCAGCAACACCGGCCGGCTGGCCAGCGCACGGGCCACCTCGAGGCGCCGCTGATCGCCATAGGGGAGGTTCTTGGCCAGGAAATCGCCCTTGCCCCTGAGCCCAACGAACTGCAGGAGGTCGCGGGCTGCCGCTGTGGACTCCTGGTCTTCCTGCCGGGTGTAGGCGGTGTTCAGAACGGCCCCGACCCATGTCGATCGCAGATGCGTATGCATCCCCACCAGGATGTTCTCCAGGCCGGTCATGTTTGCGAAGAGCCGGATGTTCTGGTAGGTGCGGGCGATGCCCAGCCGGGCGATGCGGTCCGTGGACAGCCCGTCAATGGCCACGCCCTGGAAGATCATCTCTCCCTCTTCCTGCCTGTAGAAACCGGTCACGCAGTTGAAGTAGGTGGTCTTGCCCGCCCCGTTGGGCCCGATGATGCTGTGGATGGATTGCTCCCTCACCTGCAGGTCCAGCCGGTTGAGTGCAACCAGGCCACCGAAGCGTTTGGTCAGACCACGCGAGGCCAAAATGGACATGCTACACACCACCCCGGAGCCCGGAGGCGGCACCGGCCTCTTCGGAGGCATGCAACTCGCGCTTCACCGCCTCCGCCGGCCACAACCCCTCCGGCCGGAGCTGCATCATCAAGACGAGGGCCGCCCCATAGATCAGGAACCGATACTCGGCAAACTCGCGAAGCAGCTCGGGTAGCCCGACAAGGAAGAGCGAACCCACGATGACCCCGGGCATGCTCCCCATCCCTCCTACGATGATAAGAGACAGCACGTTGATCGAGATGAGCAGCTGGAAGCTGTGCGGAAAGACCGAGCCTAACATTACCGCGAAGATCGCGCCGCTCAGGCCGCCGAAAGCAGCACCCATCGCGAAGGCCATCAGCTTGACGTTCACCAGGTTGATCCCCATGGCCTCGGCCACGTCCTCGTCCTCGCGCACCGCCATCCAGGCCCGCCCAAGGCGCGAGTCGCGCAGCCGCATGGCGACGAAGATGACCAGGGCGCAACTGGCAAGGGTCAGGTAGAAGAGCTGCTCGGGACCCCGGAACTCAAACCCGCCTATCATCGGCTTGGGGATGCCGAGCACTCCCTGGGATCCTCCCAGCCACGGCCGCAGGAAGTCGGACAGAACCAGGATCCGGATGATCTCACCGAATCCCAGGGTGGCGATGGCCAGGTAGTCTCCGCGGATTCCCAGCACCGGAACGCCCAGCAGCACGCCGGCGACCAGGGAGACGGCCACCGCGACGGGCACGGCCGCCCAGAACGAGAGCCCCACGATACCGTATTCCCCCACCGAGGTCAGCAGGCCCACGGTGTAGGCGCCGATAGCGAAGAACGCGACGTAGCCTAGGTCGAGCAGGCCGGCAAAGCCCACCACGATGTTGAGCCCCAGCCCCAGCAGGGCGAAGAGCCCCACGAGCACAAGCACCTGGGAGATAAATGGCCCCGCGGCCAACGGCACAAGCAGAAGCAAGGCCACGGCGCCGCCCAGCGAACCCAGGCGCAGTACACGCTGCTGCGGTGCACTCAGCCGCCCATGCCACTGCCGCACGGCACCGCCCCGGCGGGCCCACACGGTGCTCGAACCCCAGGACAGGGCAAACACGATTGTCGCGCCGCGTATCGAGAGTCCGTCTTCGATGAACAGCAGCTCCCGAACCGCGGACCGGGCGCCCTCCGCGTGCAAGAGAATCTGCAGCAGTTCCTGGAAGAGACCGACGCCCAGGGTCCATGACAGGGCAGTGACCAGCGGTCGGCGAACGCCGGCGGACAGAAACGAGGCAGCCGCCCCGACCGCCCCCACCGCGGCAGCGCCCAGCAGGACAAGGGGAATCCCGGAGGTACCCCGGCCGAACGACAGCGCCGCGAACATCGCGGGCGAGGCGCTAACGAACATACTCCGCATGTTGACCAGGCCGCCCAGCACGACGAGCGCGGACACAACCGCCCCTACCGCCGCCCCGGCCAGGGCGCCGCGCACCAGGGGCGCACCGTGTGCGCCGCCCGCCTGGCCCGCCGCGCCCTGGTACCCCGCCACGACGGCGGTGAGAACCGGTAGCGCAAGGCCGAGCGAGAACACTCCCACGATGAGCTGTCGCCCTGCGAAAGTCTCGACCATGCCCACGAGGGCGAGAAAGACGGCCACTCCTCCCCAGAGCAGGCCCTTCTGGACTGCCACAATCCAGGGTCGCCGGTATCTGCTCACCGGTGCGCGCTCCATCCCGGCTATGCCTTCTTGACCACGAGGCGCTCGCCCATGATTCCCGACGGCCGAAAGATCAGGACCATGACCAGCATGGTGAAGGCGATCACGTCCTTGAGCTGATAGGGCGCCACGATCCCAAGCCCGTCGAGGAACAGGATCGGCCCGACCGACTCAAACAGGCCTAGGAACAGCCCGCCGAGCATCGCGCCCGGTATGTTGCCGATGCCGCCCAGCACAGCGGCGGTGAACGCCTTGATGCCGGGAATGAAGCCCATGAAGAAGTGTACCTGCTTGAAGACCAGCGCGTACAGGAAACCCGCCGCCCCGGCCATTGAGGCTCCCACGGCAAAGGCGATCACGATCGCGCGGTCCACGTCAATGCCCATCAGCGCCGCCGCTTCCCTGTCCTCGGAAACCGCCCGCATCGCGGTTCCGGTCTTGGTGCGCATCACGAATGCGTAGAGGCCCAACATCATCAGCACGGCCGCCACGATCACCACGGCCTGCGTCCGCAGGATGTTGATGCCCGCGATGGCCCAGGTACCCTTGAGGACCTGGGTCTCGGGATAAGCCTGGAACCCGGAGCCAAAGAAGCCGCGGAACGCGTACTGGAGGAAGAACGACGCCCCGATCGCCGCGATAAGCGGCACGAGGCGCGGCGAACCTCGCAGCGGCCGGTACGCAACGCGCTCCAGCAGCAGCGCGATCGCCGTCGAGGTGATCATCGCCACTGCCAGAACCACCAGAAGGCTCACCACGGGATTCCGATCCAGGTAGCCGGACCGCCCAAAGGCCGCGGCCACGAAGTAGCCCGTGTACGCCCCGCTCATGAAGACCTCGCCGTGGGCGAAGTTGATCATTCGGAGGATGCCGTACACCATCGTGTACCCAAGGGCGATCAGGGCATAGATGCTCCCCTGGGACAGCCCATACACCACGAAGTCAATCCAGACCTCGCCCGGGTACCTTCGAGCCATGATCGTGCCGATCGTCCCCCAGACCACCACCGCGAGGACCACGATCCGAAAGGCCCACAGGTAGAGGTCAACGACCGTGAACCTCCGCATCAGACTGCTCTGCACGCTCGCCTCCCAGTTGAACAGGGGGAATGAGCCAGATGGAATCTTCAGGCTCATCCCCCCACGTTGATTCGTTGGTTACAGATAGCCTCCGCCGACTACGGGTAGATCTTCTTCGGATTCTTCCCTGGATCCCACTTCGCCGTGTCAGCCGACAGGGTCTGGTAGACGGCGATCTTAGGATCTGCGCAGTCGCCGTACTTGTCGCAGGTCAGGGTGCCGGTCAGACCCTTGAAGTTCTTGGTCGCGAAGAGCGCGTCGCGCAGCGCCTTTCGCCCGATGTAAGTGTTGCCCGCCGAGTCCTTCTTGGCCACCTTCTCGATGGCGGCAAAGATCATCAAGGCGGCGTCGTAGGAGTGGGCATGGAACGGCGCGAGCGGCTTCTCCCCGTACTTCTTCTGGTGCTTCTCCTGGAACACCTTGTAGGCCGGCCCCAGGGCCTCAGGGGAAAGGTCAGGGCTCGTGTGGTACACGCCCACCGCCGCCTCTCCGGCGGCCTTCATGAAGTCCGGTGAGAACATCCCGTCGGCGCCCATCAGCTTGACGTTCGCCAGGCCGGAGACCTCCTTCGCCTGGCGGGTAATGTGGCCGCCGGCAGAGATGAAGATGGGGTAGTAGATGACTTCGGGCTTGCCTGCGGCGATCTTGGTCAGCATCGGCTTCATGTCAGTGTCGGTGGGCCCGACGGCTTCCTGCGCGGTGATGGTGCCGCCGAGCTTCTTGAACACCTCTGCGAAGACGCCCTGCAGCCCTTCGGCGTACGGGCTTCCGTCGTGAACCGTTGCGGCCTTCTTGAGCTTGAGAACCTTGTAGGCGAACTCCGCGGCCACCCGGCCCTGCACCTTGTCGTTGTGGGCGGTGCGCAGGTACCCATCGTAGGTCGGGCCCCTGTCAGGAGCAGTAAGTTTGGGCGCGGTGTTGGAGGGTGACACCGTGACGATCCCGGCCTTCCAGAGAATGGGAGCCCCGGGCACTGCCTCGCTGGAGCAGTTGGAACCAATCGCGGCCACGATCGCTTTGTTGGCGGCCAGCTTGGTCGCTGCGGTTTGGCCACCCTCTGCGTTGCAGCCGGTGTCCTCACCGATCAGCTTGATGGGATGGCCCAGCAGCTTGCCGCCCTTGTCGGCGATGGCGATCTCGGCGCCGCGCCGGGTGTCAATGCCGAGGCTGGCGTCTGGGCCGGCGACGACCATCCAGTAGGCGATGGTGAGCGCTGCGCCCTTGGCGATCTTCACCACGCCGACCGGGTCCGTAACGGGTCCAACCGTCGCCGCAGGAGCCGCCGGAACAAAGTACGGGCCGCCTGCGACCATCAGGGCAACAACGAGAGCAATCGGAATCCTCATGCGCTTCATCCTCTCTCTCCCTCCCTTGGCTTGGGATCTGCAATCCTCCGCGTCTTCCGAGCCGAAGTGGGTAACGTTTCGCCGTCGTGGGCGCGGGTTCCTCCTCCTAGCCCCTGAGCAGGTTGCGTAGTATGAACGCGAGGTTTGCGGGGCGCTCGGCCATGCGCCGCATCAGATACGGGTACCAGTGGGTGCCGTAGGGAACGTAGATCCGCACCCGGTGCCCCCCGCGGTGAAGCCGCTCCTGAAGATCCCGGCGGATGCCGTAGATAAACTGGAACTCACATCGATCCCGCGGGATGCCTTCCTTCTCCACCTGGGAAACGGCCGCCTGGATCAACCGCTCGTCGTGGGTGGCGATGGCATGGCTGACGGAATCGCGCAACAGTCGTTGTTGGATCCTGATAAAGTTGGCGTCCACGTCACGCTTGTGGGGATAGGCAACCGTGGGTGGCTCGGCGTAGGCCCCCTTGCACAGTCGGATAGGGATACCCAGTTTCAGCAGACGATCAACGTCGTCTTCGCTCCGGTAGAGGTACGCCTGGATGACCGCGCCCAGCGCGTCGTATCCCTCCGCCTTGAGTCGCGTGATGATTTCAAGGGTCCGGTCAATGTAGGGTGAGTGCTCCATGTCAACGCGCACGAACCGCCCGTCCGCTCGGGTCGCCTCGAGCAACCGGCGCAGGTTGTCCGCGGCCAGGTCGGTATCGAGGTCAAGGCCGAGCTGGGTGAGCTTGACCGAGATGTAGCAGTCCACGGGACGGCCGCGCAGCCGGGTTGCGGCCTCCGCGTAGACGTCGGTCGCCGCCCGGGCCTCCTGAGGCGAAGTGGTCTTCTCCCCCAGCAGGTTGAGCGAGAGGGAGTACCCCTCCGCGGCCAGCCGGTCCACGACCCCCAGCGCCTCGTCCAGCGTCTCGCCTGCCACGAACCTCCGCGCGGCGCGGCGCGCCATCCGCTGCCTAAGGACGAACGCGTGGACGCGCTCGTTCTCGGAGAGCGCAAGCAGTAACTGTCGGATCATAGGCCCGCCCTTTAGGGATAGATTCCGCGGATGAGCACTGCCTGGGCCACGCGGTCAATGGCCTTTATCAACGCCGCGGTCCGCAGGTCAACGCCCCGGCTCTCGGCAATCTGCTCCACGGCCTCGAAGCTGCGGACCATGATCCTGTCCATGTTGGCGTTGACTTCTTCCTCGGTCCAAAAGAACTGCTGCAGCCCCTGGACCCACTCGAAGTACGACACGATCACCCCGCCGGCGTTGGCGAGGATGTCGGGGATGACCTTGATCCCGCGCTCGGCCAGCACCGCGTCCCCGCCTGGGGTAACCGGGCCGTTGGCCGCCTCCACGATCACGCGCGCCCTAACGCGCGCCGCGTTGTCCGCGGTGATCTGCCCTTCAGTGGCCGCTGGGACCAGCATATCAGTGGGGAGTTCAAGCAGCTCCGCGTTGCTGATGGTTTCTGCTCCGGGGAACCCGGCCACGGTGCCTGCCTGTTTCTTGTGTTCCACGAGTCGGGCATGGTCTAGCCCGTTAGGGTTGAACACCCCGCCCTGCTTGTCGCTTGTCGCGATGATCCGGCAGCCCTGCTGGGCCAGCAGCGCTGATACTACCGAACCGACCTTCCCAAACCCCTGAATGGCCACGGTCGCGCCCTCAATGCTCATGCCGAGACGCCGTGTCGCCTCTCGGGCGGCGATGGCCACCGAGCGGCCGGGGGCTTCCAGCCTGCCATACGATCCGCCGATAGCGATCGGCTTGCCCGTCACCACAGCCGGCGTGGAGTAGCCCCGGTGCATGCTGTAGGTGTCCATAATCCAGGCCATAACCTGCGGGGTCGTTCCCATGTCCGGGGCCGGGATGTCCGACTCCGGGCCCATCAGGATGGATATCTCGGTGGCGTACCGCCGCGTCAGGTGCTCCAGCTCCCTCGGAGACAGCAATTTGGGGTTGACCACCACTCCGCCTTTGGCTCCTCCAAAGGGCAGGCCGACCACGGCGCACTTCCAGGACATCAGCATCGCCAGCGCCCTTATCTGGCTGAGCGTGATGCCCTGGTCGTACCGGATGCCGCCCTTGCTGGGACCGAGCACCGTGCTGTGGTGCACTCGGTAGCCGGCGAAGATGCGCACGGACCCGTCGTCCATCTTCACCGGAAAGTTCACGGCCAGTTCGCGCTTGGGAAACGCTAGGAATTCGCGGACTCCCCTCTTCAACGGCAGGTGGTCGGCGGCGCGGTTGAACTGCTGGAGCACCGCACCCCACAGATCCTCGTTCGGTAGCGTCACCGTGCCCTGCGTGTTCATGTATCCCCTCCCCTTCTCAGTCGGCCCCGGGACGGGCATCGCAGCCCGTCCCGTCATCAACGGGTGAGTGCCGATACCGGCACAAGCACAATGCCGGCGCGGTCGAACTCGGGCAGCATCTCCGCCATCACGCGCGGGGTAAGGCGCTGAGCGTGCGCGATGGCAACCGCCTCGCCGTGGCGGAGGGCGGTCTCGATCAGACGCCGGATCTCGCGGCGGATTGCCGCGGGATCGTTCTCGTTGTCCAGGAACACGGTTCGGACGGCGCTCCGGATACCGGCCTCTGCCGCGACCGATCCGACCACCGAGTGGATGGTGGTCTTGCTGTCCAGGAAGAAGAGATCGCGCTCCCGGGCCACCTCCATGACCGCGCGCATTACGCGCCGGTCGGCCGTCGCTCGCGATCCCATGTGGTTGCTCACGCCGGTGGCTCCTGGGACCGACGCCAGTCCGGCACGCACCGCTGCCTGGATCTCGGCCTCGCCCATCGTCACCGTCACCCCGCCCGGACCCAGCGCCTTGGTACCATCCATGGGTTCCAGTGGAAGATGCAGGATCACCTCCAAGCCCGCAGCTTGGGCCCTCTGGGAAACCTCGGCGGAGTACCGCAGGCCTGGAAGCACGGCCACGGTCACCGGTCGCCCAATGGCAATGATCTCTTCCACGTCGGCCAGAGCCCCGCCTGCATCGTCGAAGACAATTGCCACCCGGACAGACGGGGCGGCCGGGTGGGTCGGCGCAGGCGTCGGAAGCCGACCGGGCCGGATCGGCGGCGGCGGAACTGAAGGCGGAGTCCGAACCGCGGGAGGGGTCGGAGTCTCACCGGGCGGGGCCGGCCGCCGTTCACAGGCCACCCACCATCCTGCCGCGATCCCCAGAAACAGGATGGCTGCGGCCCACCAGGCCTTTCGCAGGACGCCCCCGGACCGTCCCCGCTTCTGCCGCCGTGCGGATGGTGCCATCTAGCGTCGCTGTGCCGCGCGCTGCTTGAGCACTTCTATTCCTCGCCGAAGTTGCTGTGCCTGGATCCGATTCACCTCAGCTTCCGTCTTGCCCTCGAGGCGATCTCCCGCGGCCACGCCGGGCGGAATCCCCTTGCCGTGAATGTCCTGGCCCGCCGGGGTGAGGTACTTGGCTGTTGTGACGGCCGCGGCTCCACCCCCGGTAAGGGGAAACAGGGTCTGGATCACGCCCTTGCCAAATGTCCGCTGGCCCACCAGGACAGCGCCTGCGGAATCGCGCAGCGCCCCGGCCAGAATCTCGGATGCGCTGGCCGTGAACTCGTTGACCAACACGACAACGGGCAGCGTCAACTTGGCGCCCGGGCCTGCTCGGTCCGTCTTTCGGCGGCCGTCCCGGTCAACGATGTGCACGACGGGCCGGCCGTCCGCCACGAACCGGTCCGCGACCTGCGTGGCCGCACCCAGGAGCCCGCCGCCGTTACTCCGCAGATCGAGGATCAGCCCGCGGGCCCCCTCCGTCATCACTCGATCGAGAGCTGAGCCGACCTCCTTCGGCGTCTGCTCGTTGAAGGTGAGCACGCGCACATAGCCCAGGCGGGCGTCCGAGAGGTCCTTCTGCACCGCCGGTTCGAGGGTTCCAGGTCCCTGCGCGGTGACGATCTGCACGCGGGCGCGCGTAATCTCAACGTCGTTGGTCTGGCCCGCGCGGCCCATCCGCAGCGTTACCTTGGTCCCGGCCGGCCCGCGGATGCGGGTCACCGCTTCCTGCAGCGCCATTCCATCCGTGGGCACCTGGTTGATGCGCAGGATGCGGTCTCCGGCCCGGAGACCTGCCCGGTGGGCAGGCGTGCCCTCGATCGGCTGGACAACGATCAGATGCCGGTCCCGGATGTCTATGAAGATCCCTACTCCAAAGAAGTACCCCTGCGCGTCCTGCGAGAATTCCTTGAAGACCCGGGCGTCCATGTAGCGCGTGTAGGGATCCCCCAGCGCATCGAGCATGCCTCTTGCGGCGCCGTCAAAGAGCCTAGAGGCCTCAGGGACTGGGGTCAGGAACTCCCTTCGAACCTGCACGAGCAGTTCACGCAGTAGTGCAAACCCCTGGTCGTCGGCCGACCGCGCCACCACCGCGCGCTGCCCTATCCCGTAACCGGCCAGAAACACGCCGGCTGCCAGTACCACCACCAGAAGCGCGCCGGTCAACCTACCCCGAATCACCACAGTCCACCGCCTTTCCGCGGAGTATCACCAGCTGCCGGCTGTAGCTTACCCCGGCTTTGGGATGTGAACAAGCACGTTTCCTTCAGTCCGGATCAACGGGGCGGCCATTCCGGCGGATCTCGAAATGAAGGTGCGGTCCGGTGCTGTAACCGGTGCTCCCAACGTACCCGATTACCTGTCTTCGGGACACGGTCTGACCGGTTGTTACCCTGATTCGGGATAGATGGCCGTAGAGCGTACTCACGCCGTCGCCGTGGTCCAGGATGACCAGCTTGCCATACCCTCCGTACCACCCGGCGAACAGCACCTTCCCGGCGTGCGCCGCGGGCACCGGGGTGCCCCTCGGCGCCGATATGTCTATGCCCGTGTGGAAGTGGTGGCGTCGAAACAGGGGGTGACGGCGGAAACCGAAGCGGGACGTAACCGGCCCCCTCAGCGGCCAGATGAGGGCTGCCATTGTGCTATTCCGGTCAAGCGCGGCGCCTCCCTGGAGTCGCTGAATCAGGGCCGCTACCGAGGCTGAGTCCTCCTCTGTTTCGCGGACGGCCTGCTCTGCGGCGGCCCGTTCGTGGATAATCGACTCCAAGATCTTGCGCTTCGCGGCCACCTGCTCCGATAGCTCCAGTTCGCGCTCACGGGTCTGGCGGGCGACCTCCTGCAACTGCGCCTGCTGCGAGATCAACTCCTCCCGCAGCGCCGCGGTCCGGTCGCGGTCTCGGGCGTAGGCGCTGATCAGCCTGGTATCCTCCCGCATGACGGCCCCCACCAACCGCGAGCGCGCCACGAATTCCGGGAACGAGGTGGCCTGGAACACAACGTCCAGGTAGCCGGCGCGCCCATACCGGTGCAGATCCACGACCCGGCTGGCCAGCAGATCCCGGCGCTGCGCCAGTGCCGCCTCAGCTCGGGCCAGATCGACGGCCGCGGCCCGGGTGCGGAGCCGCACGCGACGCAACCGGATGGCCAGGTGCCGCAACTGTTCCTCGGTCGCCTCGCGCCGGCGGTCCAGCCCCTGAACCTCGTCGGCCATCCGCCGTTCACGATGTCTGACCTGCCGCAGCCGCTGGCGCTCGTTCTCGAGCTGCCGCCGAAGGCGCGACAGCTCCTCCTGCCGGGACGATAGGGGCGCGGACGAGGCGGCGATGGCCTCCTGCATCCCGGCCCCCACGGCAACCGCCAGCAGCAGCGCCGCCGTCACCAGCCGGATCCCAGTAGGTCCGCTCATGCCCGGAGGTACCTACGCATGCCTATCTCGCTTCCCGCTATCCCGACGGCAATGCCCAGTAACCAAACCACGGCCAAGGCTCCCGGCAGAGCGTCGCGGGGCGGCAGAACCGGCAGGAACGGCAGTGAGCCCGCGATCTGGACCGCCAGGTAGGCGTAGACCGCTACCAGAACCGCGGTTGCCGCCAGGGCCGCGGCGGCTCCCTGCAACACGCCTTCCAGAACGAACGGGCCCCGGATGAATCCCGGCGTGGCGCCCACCAGCGTCATGATCTCGATCTCCTGACGCCTGGCCGCGATCGTCAGCCGGATCGTGTTCAGGACAATCAGCAGCGCCGCGGCGAACAGCGCCCCGGCCAAGGCGGCTCCGGTGATCCGGACGGCGCGCGTCAGCGCCACGATTCGATCCACCACCGGCGTCCCGTACAGCACCTCCTCGACGCCCGCAATCCGCTCCAGCGAAGCGGCGACCGCGCGTACCTGCCCGGCGCCGCTGGCGCGAACCTCGATCGAATCCGGCAACGGGTTCCTCTTGAGGTGCGAGCCCACCGAAGCCAGCGATCCGTAGGTCTTCTGTAACCGCCGCAGGGCTTCGGCGCGCCCGACCAGCTCGGCGGCGCGAACCCCTGGTAGATCCTTGGCAGCGGCCAGCACGCGGTGCTGTTGCTGGAGGGTGAGATCCCTCCGGAAGAGCCCCACTATCTCGACCTGCGACTCAAGGACGGAGGCCAGGTGCGCCAGGTTGACAGACGCCAGGACGCCGCCTCCGGCTACCATAAGCGCGATGGCGATGGTGGTGGTCGCAGCCACGGCCATCAGGCCGTTGCGGCGCAGGCCGCCGATAGCATCGCGCAGGGCTTCCCCCCGCGCCCAGGGCCACCCGCGCGCCCGGAGCGCGCGACGGGCGGCCTCCGTCTCAGCGGGCTGTCTGGTAGAGGCCTCTTGACTCATCGCGCATGACACGACCGGCGTGCAACTCGACCACGCGCCGTCGCAGCACGTCCACTAGCGTGCTGTTGTGGGTGGTCATCAAGACGGTCGTCCCTCGCAGATTGACGGCGCCGAGGAGCTGCATGATCTCCCAGGCCGCCTCGGGATCAAGGTTGCCGGTGGGCTCGTCCGCCAACACTATCGGCGGCCGTGTTACGATCGCACGGGCCAGACAGACGCGCTGCTGCTCTCCCCCCGAGAGTCTGGCCGGCGGGTCGTCCGCACGGTGGGCCATACCAACGGTCTCCAGCGCCCACCGGACGCGCGGCGCGATCTCCACCCGGTCGGTTTCGGTAACCCGCAGCGCGAACGCCACGTTGTCGGCCACGGAACGGTCGGACAGCAGCTTGAACTCCTGAAAGACGACGCCCAACCTGCGTCGCAGTAAGGGCACCTGGGAGTCGGGTAGCGAGCAGAGGTCTAGCCCGTCCACCTCCACCCCCCCGGCCGTGGGACGCTCGATCCGCTGGATGAGCCTGAGAACTGTGGACTTCCCGCTGCCCGTGGGACCCACCAGAAATACGAACTCACCGCGCTCTATCCGCAGTGAGACATCCTGCAGGGCGACCACGCCGGTGGGATATCGCTTTCCGACGCCGTCGAGGTTGATCATAGCTGCTCCGACGAAAAGGTGCGTCCAGTGCTTCGACGTTTCCTTCTTGCAATGCTTCTACTAATGCTTCTACGCCGCGGCACGGCGGTCCTGCCGCCCGATCAGGACACGGTTAGGTCCCAGGCCGCGAGATCCCCCAGCAGGCGCTCGCTTGTCATGTTGAGGTGGATCGGCGTCACCGAGATGTACCCGGCCTTCACCGCCCAACTGTCCGTCCCTTCCTCATCGCCCAGGGGTCCGGGCTCCCCGGCCAGCCAGTAGTACGGCCTCCCTCGCGGGTCCGTGCGCCTCTCCAGTTGCGATAGGTAGCGACGCGAACCCTGACGGGTAACCGCCACCCCTCTCAGCCGTTCCGGCGGGAGGTTCGGTACGTTCACGTTGATCAGCGCATCCGCGGGCAGCGCGCGTTCCACGACCAGCCGCGACAGCCGTTCGGCGAACCCGGCGGCCACCTCGAACCGGACTTCCACGAAGGCCGCCACCGAGACCGCCACGCTGGGAATCCCCATGATCGCGCCTTCCATCGCGCCGGAAACGGTGCCTGAATAGGTGAGGTCGCGGCCCAGGTTTGGACCGACGTTTATGCCCGAGACCACCACGTCCGGCCTCCAGCCCAGGAGATCGAGCACGCCGAGTATTACGCAGTCCGCGGGCGTGCCGTTGGTTGCCCAGGCGGTCACCCCTTCCGGAAAAACCCCTGAGCGCCAGGCGCGCAGCGGCTTGTGCAGCGTGACCGCGTGCCCGGTGGCGCTGCGCTCGTGCTCAGGGGCCACAACCACGGTCTCGTGATGTGGCGCAAAGGCCTCGGCCAGGGCGTGCAGGCCCGGTGAGTGGATTCCGTCGTCGTTGGTGAGCAGGATCCGCATCTTCCCTCGTTTCCATCAGCACGACTCTGCTAGGCGGCTTCGACCGCCGCGGCCACGTAGCCCACTACCGCACCCATCTCGCCGGAGACCTCTCCGGAAGTGGAGTATTGAAGGATCTCGACGCGGCCGCATCCAAGGCGGCGCGCGGCCTCGAGTACCGCCGCGGCCGGACCCACCCCGCACATCGTGATCCCTCGGTGCCGCACTTCCCGCAGCAGGCGACCCCCATCACCGGAAGCCAGCGCCTCGATGGCGATTCGGTCCACCAGAACAGCGCGCTCATGCGGTAGCTGGTGACTCAGGTCAGTCGAGGCGATGAGAACCGCGTCGCGGCCCGCCAGGGCCGTAACGAGCGCGCAGGCCAGGTGCTCCACTGTGGCCGCATCCTGGTCGGCCATCACGATCGGCACGACCGGTCCATCATAGCCCATGAACTGCAGGAAAGGAAGTTGGACCTCGATGGAGTGCTCCTGGCGGTGGCCTCGGGCATCCAGCGGGATGCCTCCGCGCTGCAGCGCCTCCTTGACGGGATGGTCGGTGGGGATCTCCCTCAGCGGACCCTGCCAGCATTCCTCCGGGGACAGCGCCGATGGCGAACCGGCGCCGCTGTGATCGGGACCTATCACCACGATGACCCCCGGCCGGCGCGCCTCTGCCAGGCGCAGGTAGGCGTGGGCCGCAACCGGCCCCGAATAGGTCAGTCCGGCATGGGGAACCACGAGTGCCGCCACGCGACCCGTGCCCCAGGGTTCCGGAAGGCGCCCGGGGCCCAGCGGGTGCCTGAAGCACCACTCCACCTGTCGGCGCAGCCCGCCGGGGTCGGCGCTGTAGAACACGCCACTGACGGCGGCAGGGCGAGCGCGCCCGCCGGCCAAGCTACTCCCCCGGAGGCTCCCCGGCGCCGGCCTCCGGTAGCACGGCACCTGCCAGCCAGTCGAGATAGGCAGCCGACCCTCCCCTGATGGGGAGAGCAACCACCTCCGGCACCGTGTACGAATGGAGGCCCGCCACGCGCGCCACCAGGTCGGTCAGGAGGTGACGGGCGGTCTTGATCACGAGCAGCAGTTCGTCCGCGCGCTCGACCCGATCCTGCCAGCGGTACACCGAGCGCACCCCGGGCACCACGTTCACGCAGGCAGCCAGCCGTTCTTCCACCAACGCCGCTGCCACGCGATCCGCCTCATCACGGCCGCCGGCGGTAACCAGCACAACCAGAGGTTCGCTCATCGCTAGTCCTGCTCGCGCCACCAATCCGGCGACACGTCACGCAGCGACCTGGCCTTTCGGGGGGCGGGGCGCGTACCGGTCCGCTCCTTGGCCACCCGCGCGCGAAGCTGTTCGAACTCGCGTAGGTCGGTCAGAACCTTCAGCGTGTTCCAGACGGCTTCTTCCAGGTGCTCGCCGCCCTCGCGCTGCACCAGCAACACGAGCGGCTCGATCACACGCTTGTTGCGAAGCTTGCCAAGGATGCGTATCGCCAGCCGCTTTACCTCAACGTCCTCATCCTCAAGCGAGGCAATGAACTGATCCAAGGCACCGTCGCCGAAGAGGGCAAAGAGGGCTCTCAGAGCGAATCGCCGCACCTTGGGCACGGGGTTCTCAAGCGCCACGCGCAGTTGCTCGATAACCTCGTTACGCGGGCGACCCCCCAGAGCCTCCACTACCATGCGCGTGGGGCTGACCTCGCGGTCGACATGGACGCCCTCGCCGCCGTCCTGGACACCGCGCTCCTCCAGACGGGCCAAGGTGGCCACCACCGCTTCCTGCATGCGCTGATCGCGAAGGAACAGGTCCACCAGGGGCCGTATGATGCGCTGATCCCCGACGCGCCCCAGGACCGAGATCGCCGTGGCCCTGATGCTCTGGCTCTCCTGCTCCACTGCCTCGAGGAGCGTCTCAATCGCGCGTGGCCCCACCTCGATAAGGATCTTCATGACCTGTGCGCCGATCTTGCGCCGCAACACCTTGTCCTCACAGGTGGCCAGCAGCGGTCCAACCGCATCTGGCCCAATCCGCATGAGGGCCTCGGTGGCCGCCAGTTGCAGCGACCTCTCACGGCGGGCAAGAACGCGGATCAGCGGCTCCACCGCGCCCCGGTCGCGCAGGTCGCGCAGGCCGTTCACGGCCTGGAGGACCACCTGCTCGCTTCGGTCCGCAAGCGCGGCACGCAGGGCCTCGCCGGCGGCGGACCCGCTGATGCGCTTGAGGGCCACGACGGCGCTCTTGCGCACGTATTCGTCGGAGTCTTGCAGGGCGCGCGCCAGCGCCGGCACGGCGGACTCGTCGCCGAGCTTGCCGAGCGCGTGCGCCGCGTCGCTGCGAACGGTCACATCGTGGCTCTCGAGCTGCTGCAGGTAGCGCTGTAGCTCGTCGGCCTTGCCGGCCTCCGGCATGAACATTCCTCCTGTTGGACGCAGGGGTACTGCGTGGCACCTTCTGCGCCTATTATGTACTATTCTGCGGCAACGCACCACGGTCCTGCTCATGGGCTGAAGCCCCTGCCCTGCTTGCGTCTCCGGCCGTGCTCCCGTATACTGATGCCAATGGGTGATAGAGCCATCTTACGCTTTGCCCACGAGAGCGAAGAGGAACTGGCGCGAATCCTAGACTTCTACGGCATTCGCTGGGAGTACGAGCCCCGCTCTTTCCCTCTGGACTGGGATGAACAGGGGCGCGTGGTCGAGAGCTTCAGCCCGGACTTCTACCTCCCCGATTTCGACCTGTACATCGAGCTGACCACCCTGAAGCAGAGTCTTGTAACCAGGAAGAATCGTAAGCTGCGGCGGCTGCGCGACCTCTACCCCAACGTACGGGTCAAGATGTTCTACGGCAGAGACTTCCGGAACCTGTTGGTCAAGTACGACCTGCACCCCAGCGCAGCGCCCTGATGGCGACGCCCGAGATCAGCCAGGTGCTCCTAACCGAGGAGCAGATCCGCGTGCGGGTGCGCGACCTGGCGGCCGAAATAGACCGTGACTACGCGGGGCGCGCCTTGCTGATGGTGACGGTCCTCAAAGGCGCGCTCTACTTTCTGGCCGATCTCACCCGGGCGATGGAGATACCGCTGGCCATTGACTTCATGGCCATCAGCTCCTACCGGGGCGGCAAGGGCCCCTCGGGCGCCGTCCGCCTCATCAAGGACCTCGACGAGGACCTAACCGGCCGGCACGTGCTGCTGGTAGAGGACATAATTGATACGGGCCTCACGGCCTCCTACATCCTGCGAGCCCTCCAGGCGCGCGACCCGGCCGACCTGGCGATCTGCACGCTGCTTGACAAGACCGCACGGCGGATAGCCCACACACTGCCGATCCGCTACCGCGGGTTCGAGGTGCCCGACCTGTTCCTGGTCGGCTACGGCCTGGACTACCGGCAGTTCCACAGGAACCTCCCGTACGTCGGCGTGATCGGAGACGACTTTCTGCGACGCGAGCCCGCGTCCTCCTGAATCGGCGACTGGGGGACGCCGAAACGTATGACGCGAGAGCAAACTCCCGCTACTCCAGCCGACACCGCTCCTGTCGGTTTGTCCGAATTGCTCCTCCTGCGGGACATCAAGAAGACCTTCCCGGGCGTGGTGGCCAACGACGGGGTGACACTGCGGGTACGGGCCGGGGAAGTCCATGCCTTGCTCGGCGAGAACGGCGCCGGCAAAACCACCCTGATGAACGTACTGTACGGAATCCATCAGCCCGACGGCGGCGAGATCTGGCTGCGGGGGCGGCAGGTGTGCATTCGGTCGCCCCGCGATGCCCTGGCGCTCGGCATCGGCATGGTCCCCCAGCACTTCCTCCTGGTCCGTAGGCACACCGTCGCCGAGAACGTCGCTCTCGGGCTTCCGGGGGTGGGTTTCATCGCTCCGACCCGGCAGGTCGAACCGCGGATAAGAGAAATGGCAGACCGGTACGGCTTGTCGGTGGATCCCCGGGCCTACATCTGGCAGCTCTCACCCAGTGAGCAGCAGCGTGTTGAGATCATCAAGGTACTGATCCGGGGAGCGAAGATTCTCATCCTGGACGAGCCCACGAGCGTGCTCACCCCGCAGGAGGCCCACGCGCTGTTCGAGGTGTTGCGCCGGATGAAGCTGGAGGGCCACGCGGTAATCTTCATCTCGCACAAGCTGGATGAGGTCGCCGAGATCGCCGACCGCGTGACCGTCATGCGCAAGGGGCGGGGAGTGGCCACGCTGCCGGTCGCGGAGACCGACAGGCGCCTTCTGGCGCGGCTGATGGTCGGCCGGGACGTGGAGTTCCGGCTCACCAAGGAGGAGCGCACCCCCGACGGTGAGGCGATCGTCGTTGAGAATCTTGCGGCCAAGAACGATCGCGGCCTACCGGCCCTGCGGGGGATCTCCCTCACCGTGCACCGGGGAGAGATCCTGGGCATCGCCGGCGTGGCGGGAAACGGTCAGCGCGAATTGGTGGAGGTAGTAACCGGGCTGCGCCCTGCAACCGGCGGCCGCATCACGGTACGGGGGAAGGACGTCACCAACCTGTCCGCGCGCGCGGTGCACGGGGCAGGCGTGGCACACATCCCCGAGGACCGGATGCGCATGGGAATCGTGCCGGGCATGTCGGTCGCCGAGAACCTGGCGCTTCGGGACTACCGCCACCCGCCGTTCTCCCGCGGGCCTGTGATGGACCGCAGGGCGATAGAGGAGTTCGCACGCCGGATGATCGCTGAGTACGAGATCGTCGCCCCAGGGCCCGCCACCCCGACGCGGCTGCTCTCCGGGGGGAACATCCAGAAGCTGATTCTCAGCCGCGAGCTGTCGGGCCATCCCGACGTGATCGTAGCGGCTCACCCCACCTCCGGGCTGGACGTCAGCGCCACGGAGCAGATCCACCGGCTGCTCCTGCGGCACCGTGGGGAAGGGGCAGCGGTTCTCCTGGTGTCTGAGGATCTGGACGAGATCCTGGCGCTGTCCGACCGCGTCGCGGTGCTGTTTTCGGGCGAGATTGCGGGCGTCGTGGATGCGGCCCAGTTTGATCGGGAACGGATCGGACTGCTGATGATGGGACAGCGCGCATGAAGCGGCTGGGTCCGTTCCGGGTGGAGCGGGTGCTGGTTCCGTCCGGGGCCTGGGTCCTGACGGTCTCCCTGGGCGCGGTCGCCGCCGCCCTGGTCGCGGCAGGCATGATCTTCTGGGCCTTCGGGATCAACCCTATACGGGCCTACGCGATCATCTTCGCGGGCACGCTGGCGGACAGGAGGGCGGCGCCCGATATACTGCGCCAAGCCACCCCGCTGCTTCTTGCCGGTGTCGGGCTGGTGCTGGCGTTCCGGGCGCAGTTCTGGAACATCGGAGCTGAGGGCCAGTTGCTCGCCGGTGCTGTCGCGGCGACCGGAGTGGCGCTGTTCACCCCCATCCCGGCTCCACTGCTGCTGCCCGCGATGTTCGTGGCGGGCTTCCTCGGCGGCGCGGTGTGGGGCTTCATCCCTGCGCTGCTCCGCCTCAAGCTCGAGGTCAACGAAGTCGTCTCCACCCTGATGATGAACTACATAGCCCTGTTCTCCGTGGAGTGGCTGATCCACGGGCCGTGGAAAGGGAAGACCGCGTTCGGGTTCGCCTATACCGATGCCTTCCCCGAAGCCGCGCGACTGGCCCTTATCCCGGGCACGCGCGTGCACTGGCCCACGCTGGCCTTGGGGATCGCCCTCTCCGGCGCGCTGGCCTTCTTCCTGGGGCGGGCGCGTCTCGGGTTCGAGATCCGGGTGCTGGGCGAGAACCCCACCGCGGCAAGGTACGCGGGAATAGACCCGGTCCGAACGGTCCTGCTCGCCATGGTGTTCTCCGCGGGCGCGGCCGGGCTGGCGGGAGTGGGCGAGGTCGCGGGCATCCACCACAAGCTGCTCTCGCCCGGCCAGGTCTCTTTGGGCTACGGCTACGCCGCCATCATTGTGGCATGGCTGGCGCGCGGGAACCCACTCGCCGCCATCATTACTGCGCTGTTCCTCGGCCTCATATTCTCCAGTGGAGACGTTATGAAGGTAATGTTGCAGATGCCGTTCCGTGTGACCGACGTCTTCAATGGGCTGATTCTGTTCTTCCTCATCGGCAGTGAGCGGCTGCTCAACTACCGGCTGCGATGGGAACCCGGCAGGCGGCCCGGGGAGACCGCGGATGCTTGAGTGGATCCTGACGGCGATCGTCCGGGCGCTGGCCGTCAGCACCCCGCTCCTGTGGGCCTCGCTGGGAGAGATCTACGCCGAGCGGAGTGGCGTGATCAACCTGGGCGTTGAAGGGATGATGATTCTGGGCGCGCTGTCCGCCTTCGTCGTCGCGCACATAACCGGCTACCCGGTGGCCGGCCTGCTGGCGGCGGCGGTCGCCGGCGGCCTGGCGGCCCTGCTGCACGCCTTCGTATCCGTGACGCTCCGGGCCAACCAGTACGTCTCGGGGCTGGCTCTGACCATGCTGGGCCTGGGCCTGGCCGGCGTGCTCGGCCGGGGATGGGAAGGGATACCCCTGCTCAACACCCTCCCGGAAATCTCCGGGCTCACGTACATGGGGCTGGCGCTCGCGGTAGGGCTCTGGCTGGTCCTGCACCACACGCGGCTGGGCATGGTGATACGCTCCACCGGTGAGTCACCGGCCGCCGCGGACGCGCTGGGCGTGAACGTCCACCTGGTACGCTACCTCTGCGTGGTCTTCGGCGGGGTGCTTGCCGGCGTGGCCGGCGGCTTCCTCTCGGTGGCCTACCGCCCCTCGTGGACTGAAGGCATGACCGCGGGGTTGGGGTGGATCGCCATAGCAATAACCATCTTCGCGGGCTGGGACCCGCTCCGGGCGGTCGCAGGGGCTTTCCTCTTTGGGGCCCTCTTCCACCTCTCCTTCCGCCTCCAGGCCTGGGTCCAGCCAGAGGCGCTCAGGATGATGCCGTTCGCCTTCACCATCCTGGTGCTGGCGGCCACCGCGGGCAGGCGCAGGGGACAGGGAGCGCCCGAGGCGCTGGGGCTGCCGTACGCGGGCGGGGAGAGATGACGCCGGAGGCGGGAGAAGCCCGCGACCACACCGAATAGCCGAGGAGAAGCCAAGAAAGACAATCAAGAAAGACAATGAGGAGGGAGACCATGCGCTGGTTAACCGTCTTGGTGGTGCTCGTGCTCGCGGGCAGCCTGGCTGCACCAGGCATCGCCCAACAGAAGCTCAAGGCCGGGTTCATCTACGTCGGCCCCATCGGTGACTACGGCTGGACGCACGCCCACGATTTCGCCCGCAAGGTCGCGGAGAAGAAGCTCCCCTGGCTGGAGACCCTCTATGTCGAGAAGGTGCCCGAGGGCCAGACGGAATCGTTCATTGACAAGCTGATCCAGCAGGGCGCGCGGGTTATCTTCACGACCAGCTTCGGGTTCATGGACGGGACGCTGGCTGCGGCCAAGCGGTATCCAAACCAGATCTTCGCGCACGCGTCGGGCTTCAAGCGCGCGCCCAACGTGGCGACGTACATGGCCGACTTCTACCAGGTGTACTACCTGAACGGCCTGATGGCCGGCGCGGCGACCAAGAGCGGCAAGATCGGCTACGTGGGCGCCTTCCCGATCCCCGAGGTGAAGCGCCACATCGGCGCCTTCGCGCTGGGCGTCCGCGCGGTCAACCCCAAGGCCACCGTGCACGTCCGTTGGATCTACGAGTGGTTCAGTCCGACGGCCGCCAAGGAAGCCACCGAGGCCCTGATCGCCGAGGGGGCCGACGTGTTCGGGTTTACCGAGGACACCCCAACCGTCGTGCAGGTGGCGGCGAAGCGCGGGCTGCCCAGCTTCGGCCACTACTCACCGATGCACAAGTTCGCCCCCAAGCACATGATCTCGGGCCAGCTCGTGCACTGGGACAAGATCTACGTGGACTTCCTCTCCAAGGTGTACGCGGGCAAGTACACGGCCGAGAACCTGGCCAACGTGGACTACTGGTGGCTTCTGGCCGAAGGAGCGGCAGAGCTGGGCGGCGACTTCGGGATGCCGGTCAATCCTGAGTGGAAGGCCAGACTGGCGGCGGTCAAGGTCGGCACACCCGACCTGGGCCGGATCTCGGTCTACGACCTGGTCATGAAGCGGCTGGCCCAGATGTCGGATCCCAAGGTGACCTTCGAGCCGTTCACCGGCCCGATCAAGGACCGCAAGGGCGTCCTCCGGGTCCAATCCGGGAAGCGCATGACCGTGGGAGAGCTCAACTCGATGGAGTGGGCGGCACCGGGCGTCGTGGGCCCCTGGCCCAAAGAGCCGTAACCGCCTAGAGCGCTGACAGCGCGCCGCGCGCGGCGAGAACTCCGAGCACCCGCTCGAACGGGACGCCGCGCGCGGCCAGCAAGACCATCAAGTGGTAGAGCACGTCGGCCGCCTCCTCTGCAACGCGGTAGTCGCTTTCGCCCTCCGCTGCGCGGACGACCTCCTCCGCCTCCTCTCGGACTTTGGCTCCCACCACTGCCAGACCCGCGCTAAGGAGGGAGGCGGTGTACGAACCCTGGGGACTCACCCGGCGGCGGTCTCCGATCACCGCCTCGAGCCGTGAGAGCACGGGGCCTCCGACCGGTCTGGCCTCACCATCAGGCGTCCGGTGGAAGCAGGATCGCTGCCCGGTATGACAGGCCGGACCATTGGGAATCACCAGAGCGAGGAGCGCATCGCCGTCGCAGTCCAAGCGTAGATCCACGAGTCGCTGCGTGTGTCCGGAGGTCGCGCCCTTGCGCCACAGCGCCCGGCGCGACCGGCTCCAGAACCACATCTCGCCGGTCGCCCGGGTGCGCTCGCAGGCGTCGCGGTTCATCCATGCCATCATCAGGACCTCGCCCGAGCGTGCATCCTGCACGATGACCGGCAGCAGCCCGTCCTTCCAGTCAGGCAATCCCTCAGCCGGGATCAGCGGTGCCCCATCGCTCACGGATCTCCCGCCTGCCCTTCGAGCCTCACCGGAACACCGGCGGCGGCCAGCGCCCGCTTCACCACCGGAATAGGATACCGGTCGTAGTGGAAGATCGAGGCGGCCAGCGCAGCGTCAGCGCACCCTGCGGTCAGCACCTCGCAGAGGTGCGCGGGCATTCCGGCGCCTCCCGAGGCAATCACCGGAATGCCGACGGCCTGCGCCACGCGGCGCGTCAGTTCCAGGTCGTAGCCCTGGGTGGTACCGTCGCGGTCCACGCTCGTCAGCAGGATCTCCCCGGCTCCCAGCCGCGAGGCCTCGATCGCCCAGGCCACCGCGTCCATCCCGGCGCTCCGGCGGCCGCCGTGGGTCATAACCTCGTAAGCTCCATCTCCCCCGCCGATCCGCTGCGCGTCTATCGCTACGACCACGCACTGGCTGCCGAACCGGTCTGCCGCCTCCGCGATGAGAGCCGGCCGGGCCACCGCCGCGGTGTTGAGGGCAACCTTGTCCGCGCCGGCCAGCAGCAGGTCCCGGACATCGGCCACGCTGCGGACGCCGCCGCCCACGGTCAGAGGTATGAACACCTCGGCGGCGGTGCGCGCCACCGCGTCCAACAGGGCGCCGCGGCCTTCGACCGAGGCCGTGATGTCCAGGTACACCAACTCGTCCGCGCCCTCGCGGTCGTACCGGGCCGCCAGCTCAACCGAATCGCCAGCGTCGCGGAGATCCACGAAGGCGCGGCCCTTGACCACGCGGCCGGCCCGCACGTCCAGGCATGGGATGACCCTCTTGGCCAACATCACCCTGACCCCGCCGCGGCGGCAACGGCCTCCGCCAGGGTGAACCGCCCGTCGTAGAGCGCCCGCCCCACGATCGCGCCGTCTGCGCCGGCGGCCTCTGCCCTGCGGAGATAGTCGAGCGTCGCGATCCCTCCTGAGAGGACCACCGGCACGCGCGACGCTGCCACAACGGCCGCCAGACCACTCATGTTGGGACCGGCCAGCATACCGTCACAAGCCACGTCGGTATAGACGAACCTGTGCACACCTGCGGCCGCCAGCCGGCGGGCCGTCTCGACGACCGAGGCCCTGGAGGTGCATTGCCATCCCTCGGTGACAACCATTCCGTCGCGCGCGTCCAGCGCCGCGACGATCCGGTCGCCAAACCTCGCCAGCGCCTCCTCCAGCAACCCGACCTGGAGGGCGGCCGTGCCGAGGATCGCCCGGGCGGCGCCGGCCGCCATAACGGCGTCAACATCGGCCAGCGACCGCAGGCCGCCGCCGACCTGAACGGGTATCTCCACGGCGCCGCAGATCCTCCCGATGAGATCGAGGTGGCACGGGTGGCCGGAGAACGCGCCGTCGAGGTCCACAAGGTGCAGCCAGTCCGCGCCCTCGGCCTCCCAGCGCCGCGCCAGGCTCACCGGGTCCTGCGCCACCACAACTTGCCGTGCCGGATCGCCCTGCCTCAGGCGGACGGCGCTTCCGGCCATCAGGTCAATCGCGGGGTACACGGTCATCGCCGCCCCCGGGAAGCTGACAGAAGGGCCAGGAGGTTGCGCAGAATCTGCGCGCCCAACCGGCTGCTCTTTTCGGGATGGAACTGCAGTCCCCAGATGACTCCACTGTGCACGATCGCGGGGAACCAGGCCCCGTAGACGGTCTCCGCAACCACCACGCCCGCATCGACCGGCGCCACCACGTACGAGTGCACGAAGTAGAAGTGCGCCTGCTCCGGTAGTCCGCGCAGGATCGGATCCGAGGTCCGCGGCCGCAGGGTGTTCCAGCCCATGTGGGGGACCTTCACGCCCGCCGGCAGGCGGTGCACCTCACCGGCGAGCAGACCCAACCCGGTCGCTCCGCCGCCCTCCTCGCTGTGGTCGAAGAGGAGCTGCATCCCCAGGCAGATCCCGACGAGCGGCACGCCGCTGCCGGCAGCCGCGCGCAGCGGCTCCACCATCCCGGCCGCGTGCAGCGCGGCCATGGCCGGCGGGAACGCGCCGACGCCGGGCACGACAATCGCGTCCGCGTCCTGAAGCCCCCGGGGTCCACTGACCACGGCCGGTTCGGCGCCCGCGGCCTCCAGCGCCCGATGGGCGCTCCGCAGGTTGCCGGCCCCGTAGTCAATCAGCGCAACTCGCATCAAAGGACGCCCTTAGTGGAAGGAACGCCTCCTCCGACAACCACCGCGGCACGGCCGAGGACCACTCCGAGACCCTTGAACACCGCCTCCGCGATGTGGTGGGTGTTCCGGCCGCGCACCAGGTCCACGTGCAGCGTCACCGCGCCGTGGGCCGCGAACGCCCTCAACGCCTCCTCGACCAGATCCACGGGGAAACCTCCGACATGATCGGTGGGAAATGCAACGTCGAAGCTCAGAAAAGGTCGGCCGGAGATGTCCAGCGCCAACAGCACCAGGGCCTCGTCCATCGGCAGGTGGACGGAGGCGTACCGGGCAATCCCCTCGCCGGACCCGAGCGCCTGCCGGAACGCCCAGCCTAGCACGATGGCCGCGTCCTCGACTGTGTGGTGAGGATCCACCTCGAGGTCTCCGGACGCGCGCAGGACCAGGTCGAAACCGGCATGCCGGACCATTGCCGACAGCAGGTGATCGAAGAAAGGCACACCGGTCTCGAGTGAGGCCCGCCCGGTCCCCTCAAGCGTCAGTTCAGCGGTAACACGCGTCTCGGCGGTCGCCCGCTCAACCACAGCCGTCCTGTTCATGGTCCCTCCTTCAGTACTTCCGCCAGCGCCCCCAAAAACCGATCGTTGTCGGCGCTCGCCCCTATTGAAACCCTCAGGCACGCGGCCAGGCCCGGGGCCGCTGAGACGTCACGCACCAGGACCCCGCGTTCCGCCAGTTTGTGATGGACCTCCGCCGGCGGTCGCCCGGGCTCGAACAGTAGGAAGTTGGTCTCGCTTGGGTAGACGCGGGCGCCCATCGCCAACAGGGCACGACCAACGCGATCGCGCTCGGCGACGATTGTCCTCACTCGCGACGCGGCTACGTCGCGGCGCGCCGCGAGGACCGGTACCGCCACCTGGGCGAAGACGTTGAGGTTGTACGGGGGCAGCACTTTCAGTAGCTCCGCGACCAGCGGTGCCTGCGCCGTGATCCACCCCACACGCAGCCCGGCTCCGGCCAGCGCCTTGCTGAAGGTTCGTACCACCACCAAGTGCGGATGGGCGTGGACGGACTCAAGCCAGGAGGTCTTCGCGAACTCCCAGTAGGCCTCGTCGAGCACGACCGCGCCCGGCGCGCCGTCTATCACTTCGGCGACCGCCTCAGGAGCCAGCGCGCCGCCGGTCGGGTTGTTGGGCGAGGCCATGTAGATCGCCTCGGCGCGGTGGGCCCGCGCGGCCCGCAGCACGGCACCGGCGTCGAGCGCAAACCCCGGTCCCAGGGCCACCTCGACTACCCGTGCGCCGGCCCCGACGGCCAGGATCGGTGCCATCGAGTACGTGGGGGACGGCATCACCACCGTACCTCGGGCCGCGAAAGCGGCGAACGCCGCGGCCAGCGCCTCGTTGGATCCTGCGGTAGCCGCGACCATGGAAGCCGACGTGCCCTGCATCCGGCCCAGGGACTCGCAGACCGCCTCAGCGCGCGCCGCCGGGTACCGGTGCCAGGGCAGGGTCGCCAGGCGGTCGGCGATCTCGCGCTTGAGGTCTTCCGGCCAGTCATCGGGTGCCTCGTTCTGATGCAGGCGCACTAACTCCCCATCCGGGACCGCGGGCGAGGACAGACGGTAGGCGCGCAGGGACCGGACGTCAGACCGCACGCGCGCTACGCCCCTGTCGGGCATCTCGGGCGGCGAGCAGGTGGTCGTCATGCGAGGCAAGGCTCACGGTGCGTAATCGCCTGCACGTGGGCGGGAAACCCCTCGTACCGGCCCAGGCGCGCCGCAACCGGCGCGACCGCGCGCAGGCCGTCCGGCGTCAGGCCGGCGATCGCGGTGGCCTTCAGGAACGACAGCACCGTAACCCCTGAAGCCGCCAGAGCCGCGCCACCGGTCGGCAGGGCAGCCGGGGTTCCGATGGCGTAGTTCGCGGCAGCGAAGGGCGTGGATTGCCCAAGCAAGATCTCTCCGGCATGGCGCACTCGCCCGGCGACGGCCAGCGGATCGGCAACGGCGAGTTGCAGGTGCTCCGGAGCATAAGAGTTGATCCAGGCGAGCGCCTCGTCGAGGTCTGTGGCCAGGAACAACCCGCCCAGATCGGTGAGCGCTGCCCGGGCAAAGGAGAGCCGGGGCTCGGGCAGCCGGTCCAGGTACTGGGGCAGCAGGCTTGCCACCACCCCGGCCAAGGCGGCATCTGTCGCCACCAACATGACCGCGGAATCCGCGCCGTGTTCCGCCTCGGTTAGCAGGTCCACTACCACGGTTGCGGGATCGGCAGTCGCATCCGCCAGCACGATCGCCTCGCTGGGTCCTAGTGTTGCCAGCGGCACAGCCCCAAATGCGCCAGCGGCCTGCTGTACTGCGGCTATCACCGGGCTCCCCGGCCCGCCCACCAGCTCGGTGCGGGGAATCGTCGCGGTCCCCACAGCCAACGCCGCTATCCCGGCGGCGCCGTTGCAGCGAAAGATCTGCCGGATACCCAGGAGATCGGCCACAACCAGCACCGCCGGATCAGCGCTCCCATCCGGCCGAGGCGGCAGCACAACGGCGATTCGCTCGACGCCGGCCACAACCGCCGGGGTCCCCATGGAGATCAGCATGGACGGGAAGCTGCCCTTGCCCGATGGAACGTACAGCCCGACGGAGCGGCACGGCCGGTACTGGACGCCGGTTGTGATCCCAACCTCAATCTGAGTGGTCGCCATCTCAGGCGGCAGGAGCCACTCGTTGAAGCGCCGGACGCGCCCGATCGCGGCCTCCAGCGCCTCGAGAAGAGCTCCTTCCACCGCGTCGCGGGCGGCTTCGATCTCCTCCCTGCGAACGGCAAACCCATCGCCCGCCAGTTCTACACCGTCCCAGCGGGCCGTGTACGCCGCAACGGCCTCGTCGCCGCCCGCCGCCACGTCCTCTAGAACGCGGCAGGCATAGGCCCGCATCTCTGCGCCGAAGATGGTAGCCGTGGAACGCCGCAGGCGCCGCAGGCGCTCCTCCGGCGGCATGCTGCTCAGGTGTGTCACGGTCGGCCGGAACGGACTAGACATGAACCGAAGGCACCCCGACCGTCAGATATGCCCGCAGATGCGCGACCAGATCCGCAACCCGCGGCGACCGGCTGAGGCTGCCGCGGTTCACGACCAGGCGGGCGGTGGACCGCGCGATCTCCGCGACCTCTGCTAGGTGGTTGTCCCGCAGCGTCCGCCCGGTCACGACCAGGTCCACGATGCCGTCGGCCAGTCCTACCAGCGGCGCCAGCTCGGCCGTACCGGAAACGACCACGACCTCCACCGGCCGGCCCGCGGCCTCGAAATAGCGGGCGGTGAGACGCGGGTACTGAGTGGCGATGCGCAGTACGCGCCCTGGTTGCCACAGGCCCGCGGCGCGCGCCGCAGGCAGCGCCACCACCGCCCGGCAGGCGCCGAATCCCAGGTCGAGCAGCTCGTAGACATCACGGGCCTGCTCCAGGATCATGTCTCGGCCGACGATGCCCGCGTCCGCCGCGCCCTGCTCGACATAGGTCAACACATCGGCCGGCTTAACTGACAGGATCCGCGCGCCGCCGGAGGTCTCCACAAGCAGCTGCCGGTCCGCCTCGAACCAGTCCGGAAGCAGGCCGATCGCACGGAGAATCCGCTCCGAGTCGCTCCGTAGCCGGCCGGTCGGCATGGCGAGTGCAATCGGCTTCATGGCCGCGCCGCCATGACCGTGCGGACGACCTGGACAACCGTCTCACCCGTGGCCGCCTCCTCGCGGCCGCCGTGCCGCACGCGCAGGCCTTCACCGCCCGCAAGAACGATACAGAAGCCCTTCCCCGTAGCGGACACCTCTCCGGCTGGATCCACAACCGCCGACATGCCGGCCTCACGTAGCCTGGCCGCCGCTGCCACGGCCACCGAGTAGCAGCCTTCGTCGTAGGCGACGACGATGGGAGCAACGCTGTTGTCTGCCTCCTCCGCAACCTCAATGAGCCGCTCGACGCCCAGGGCGAATCCCGTTGCCGGGGAGGGATGTCCAAAACCGGCCAGCAGGCCATCGTACCGCCCGCCGCCGAGGAGCGGCAGGCCGGCGCGAGGACCATGGGCCTCAAACACCACGCCGCTGTAGTAGTCGAAGTCCCGGATCAGGCCCAGGTCCACCTCTATCTGGACCTCCGGCGCGTGAACCGCGACTGTATCGAGGGTCGCGCCGAGCGCTTCCAGCGATGCGTGACCCTCTCCGTTCGTGACCAGTCCCGCCGCCTGATCCAAGGCGCCCGCGCCGCGCAGCGCAGGCAGCGAGCGCAGCACCTCGCGGGCCGGGTCTGGCAAGGCCGCTTCGTCCAGGTCCGCGAAGGCGCGGCGGTAGAGCAGGTCGCGCACTCCCTCAGCCGCCGCTTCCGGTAGGGCACTCATCACCCCGCGGAGAAATCCCGCGTGTCCCACGCTGATGACCACGCCAGCAACGCCCGCGGCCCGCAGCGCCTCTGCGGCGAGCGCGATCACCTCGGCGTCGGCACACGGACCACCTGCGCCGATCAGTTCCACCCCCGCTTGAACGAACTCCCTCTCGCGGCCCGATTCGCGCTCCTGCCCGCGGAACACCGGGGCCACATAGGCGAGCCGCACCGGGCTCCTGCCTGCCGGGAGGAGTCGGGTGGCCGCGAACCGCGCCAGCGGTACTGTCATCTCCGGCCGCATCGCCAGCACCTCTCCCCCGCAGTCCACCATCTTGAGCAGCCGGTCGCCTGCGCCTGGCCCCCCTCCCCTCAGAAACGTTTCGTAGAACTCAAGGGTGGGCGTGGCGACCTCGGCGTAACCCCAGCGCGCGAAGAGGGCGAGCAACTGCCCCTCCAGCCGGCGGCGGGCGGCGACCTCCGCAGCGGCCTGATCGCGCATGCCCGCAGGCAGGGTGCGCCATCGCGGCCGCTCCCGAGCGCGGATCCTCACTGTCTCTGCTCCTTTACCGTGATAAAGCGCTGAAGTACAAAACAGGGTTACCCTAGCACGCTCTGCGCGGTGGTGTCAAGCGCGGTGGTGTCAAGCGCGGTGGTGTCAAGCGCGGTGGTGTTAGCGCCCGGGCCGGCTGAGGCGCGCCAGAACGGTGCGGTAGCCGTCGGCCCCGTACTCGAGGAAACGGCGTACGCGGCTGATTGTTGCGCTGCTGGCCCCCGTGCGCCGGACGATCTCGTCGTAGGTGTGCCCGGCCGCAAGGAGGCGAGCAACTTCCAGGCGCGTAGCCAGCGCCTTGATCTCCGCCACGGTGCAGAGATCCTCGAGGAGGCGGTAGCCCTCCTCCACCGTGCGCAGGGTGAGCACGGCTCGGCAGAGCTGATCGGCCAGCGCATCGCGCAGCCGAGGATTCACGGTGGGTGCACGGCGGCGGCCCATGGCGCCTCCTTGCCGGGAGATGGAAGGTCACACCTTGGTTCGTCTGTGCGAGGCGGTTCCCTGCCGTGGGTTGGCTGGGGGAGGAGGATTCGAACCCCCGCTAACGGGTCCAGAGCCCGTCGTCCTACCGCTAGACGATCCCCCAGTACGCTGACGCCGCGAGCAGACCGCAGCGTTCCCCCACGATTATAGTGAAGGTCCCGAAACAGGGTCAAGCACGGCATGCATTTCACACCTCCCACTCCCGCCTTCAGCCGCGCCGAGGTTCGGCACGAAGGGAGATTGCGAATCAGTGGTGAAAATGCGACCTACTGTGAGAGCGAGGAAGGTCGCCCTGCTCGCCTGCGGTCTGATCATCTTAGGCCTGCCGTCTTCATGGCATGCGGGATCGGCTGTGGGACGGGCGGGAAACCAGCCGCCTGAAGTGCATAGGACGGCCACCATCGTTGATCTGCACTGCGACACCCTGCTCGACCTGCACGCCCGCAGGCGCACCCTGGCGGAGCGCTCGGCACGAGGCCACGTCGACCTACCGCGCCTGCGCGAAGGCGGGGTCGGAGTGCAGGTATTCGCGGCCTACACCGCGCCAGACCAGGGACCGGCACCGGCCTGGGCGCTGATCCGGACATTCCACGACGCTATGACGGCCAATGCCTCGCAGATCGGACTTGTCACGACGGTCGAAGAGATTGATGCGGCGCGGCGGGTAGGCAGGATCGCGGCGGTCCTCTCAATCGAGAACGGTGGCGAGGTTCTGCGCGGCGATCCCCGGGTCCTCGACGCGCTCTACGTTCAGGGCGTCCGGATGCTGGGGCTTACCTGGAACGCCAGCAACATTCTGGGAGACGGAGCACTAGGCCGGGAGCACGGCGGGCTGACGGACGCGGGCCGGGCGGTCCTGCGACGCATGGAGGAGCTCGGCATTATCGTGGACGTGTCGCACCTCTCGGAGGCCGCATTCTGGGACACGATGCGAACGACCCGAGGTCCGCTCATTGCTTCCCATTCCAATGCGGCTGCGCTCCGTCCACATCCGCGCAACCTGACCGATGAGCAACTCCGAGCCATCGCCGGCCGGGGCGGCGTGGTCGGCGTCAACTTCTGGCCTGAAATCCTTGGCGAGGCCACTGCGGAGCGGGTCCTTGACCACATTGATCACATGGTCAAGGTGATGGGAGTCTATCATGTAGCTCTGGGTGCGGACTACGACGGAATACCCCAGACCCCTCGTGGGCTCGAAGACGTCTCCCGGCTCCCAAACCTGACCATTGGGCTGCTGCGGCTCGGCTACAACGCGGAGCAGATTCACAAGATCCTCGGTGGGAACGCGCTGCGGGTATTCCGTCAGGTCTGGAAGAACTGAGCCGCACCCTTTCTGCCACTTGTCTGAGGGTGTATCCTGGAGCGCAGGAGTCACCATGAGCAACGAGACGAACATCCCGACCAAAGAGCGGCGCGTCAATCCCAACTTCATCACGGAGATCATCGAAGAAGATCTCCGGGCGGGGCGCGCCTCAAAGATCGTCACCCGCTTTCCGCCCGAGCCCAACGGCTACCTGCACATCGGGCACGCCAAGTCCATCTGCCTCAACTTTGGGCTCGCGCTCGACTACGGCGGGGAGTGCAACCTGCGCTTCGACGACACCAACCCCGAGACCGAGGAGATCGAGTACGTCGAGGCGATCAAGACGGACGTGCGGTGGCTGGGCTTCCAGTGGACCAGGGAGCTCTATGCATCCGACTACTTCGAGCGCCTCCACGAGATGGCGGTGCAGCTCGTCAGGGACGGCAAGGCCTACGTGGAGACCCTCAGCGATGAGGAGACCAGCGCGTACCGGGGCACCGTGAACGAACCCGGAACGCCAAGCCCCTACCGTGACCGCAGCGTGGCGGAGAACCTGGACCTCTTCGAGCGCATGCGGGCGGGCGAGTTCCCAGGAGGCGCGCACGCGCTGCGGGCCAGGATTGACCTCTCGAGCGCCAACATGAAAATGCGCGACCCGGTGCTCTACCGGATCGTGCACGCATCGCACTACCGCAGAGGCGACGCGTGGTGCCTCTACCCGCTCTACGACTTCGCGCATGGGCTCTCCGACGCCGTCGAGGGCATCTCGCACAGCATCTGCACCCTGGAGTTCGAGAACAACCGTGCCATCTACGACTGGCTACTGGAGAACCTGCGCGGGAAGTGCGGCCTGCCCGAATCGCCCCGCCCCTACCAGTACGAGTTCGCCCGGCTGAACCTGGACTACACGGTCTTGTCCAAGCGCAAGCTGATCAAGCTCGTAGACGGAGGGCACGTGAAGGGATGGGATGACCCGCGCATGCCTACGGTCTCGGGCCTCCGGCGGCGCGGTGTAACCCCTGAAGCCATCCGGGAGTTCGCCAACCGCATCGGCGTGGCCAAGGCCAACAGCCGCGTGGACCTGGGCTTTTTCGAGGCAGCCGTGCGTGACGACCTCAACTACCGCGCCCCCCGCGTGCTGGCCGTGATCAGGCCCCTCAAGGTGGTGGTCACCAACTACCCCACAGGAGAGGTCCGGCACATCGAGGCCTCCTACTGGCCGCACGACGTGCCCAGGGAGGGATCAAGGACGGTGCCGTTCTCGAGAGAACTCTACATCGAGCGCGACGACTTCATGGAAGATCCGCCCAATGGGTTCCACCGCCTGATCCCGGGAGGACTGGTGCGGCTGCGGCACGCCTACGTGATCCGCTGCAACGAGGTGTTGCGGGACGCATCCGGCGAGATCGCCGAGCTGCGCTGCACCTATGACCCCGACACTCTCGGCAAACATCCCGCGGGAGGCCCGGTTAAGGGCACCATTCACTGGGTCTGTGCGCCGCACGCGGTGGGGGTAGAGATGCGTCTCTACGACCGCCTCTTCCGTGTGCCCGATCCCGAGGCCGCCGAGGGCGAGTTCACCGACCACCTGAACCCGGAATCGCTGGCCATCTTCGAGGGCTTCATTGAGCCCAGCGTGCTCCAGGATCCCCCGGACACCAGGTACCAGTTCGAGCGACTGGGATACTTCTGGCCGGACCCGGTGGACTCCAGACCTGGCCGCATTGTCTTCAACCGCATCGTGGCGTTGCGCGACTCCTGGACAAAGGCCAGGGAGAAACCCAAGGGGTATGCCAAGGTCCAGCCCAAGCCCGCAGGGGGGGCTGAGTCAAAGCCGAAGACCCGGGCAGAGCTCACCCCACAGCAGCAGGACGAGCACGCCCGTCTTGCGGCCCTGGGCGTGGGTGAAACCGGAGCATCGGTCCTGGTACGGGAAATGCGGCTTGCGGCCTACCTCGAAGAGGCCGCAAGGCATGGAGACGCTGCCGCAATTGCCATCTGGGTCGTCAACGACCTGGGCCCGGCCATCCGCGCGGGCAACACCAGGGTTTCCCCGGCCCAACTTGCGGCGCTGGTGGCCCTCATCCAAGCGGGAACCATCAACAGCCGCATCGCCAAGGACGTGCTGGCCGAAGCCCAGGAAACCGGAGCCGCACCTGTCGAGATCGTGGAGGCAAAGGGCCTTCGTCAGATCAGCGATGCAGGTGTCATCGAGCCGATCGTGGACCGACTCGTCGCCGATAACCCGGACAAGGTTAGGGCATTTCGACAAGGCAAGACGGCGCTCGCGGGCTTCTTTGTCGGAGGGGTGATGCGGGAAACCGAGGGTCGGGCGAACCCGCAGTTGGTGCAGGACCTGGTCGCGCGCAAGCTGGGCGGTGATTCCTAGGGAGGGCTAGCCATCCAGCCCCAGTTGCTTCCGGCACGCCTCGATGAACCCCAGCCACACCTCGTCCAGGCCCCAGAACCGCCGGGCATGCGCGTCCGCTTGTTCCACGGTCCATGCCAAGCGCAACTGCCCATACAACGCCACGAAGCTCGATACCCGGTAGTTGGCCGCGCAATGAATGAACGTCTTCCTGGTAGGGCAGCGGTCCATCAAGACCAGGAACCTCTGAAAATCCTCGACCGTCGGGGCGTCGAACTTCACGGGGATGTGATGGTACTTCAGCCCAAGCGACTCGACCAGACCGGCCTCGTCCGGCAGGCAGTACCTCGGGTCGAGCAGTCCGAGGTTCACCACTACCTCATAGCCGGCTTCCGCTACCTCGCGCAACTGGGCCTCGGTCGGCTGCCCGCCGGTACCCAGCCGCTCGTCAATCTGCGCGAAGTTCTTGATCTGCTCCATCGTCGTCACACCCCCCTGCCGCCCGACGCAGCCGCTCGACAGCCCGCTCCCTACCCAGAACCTCGATCAGCTCAAACAGGCCGGGGCCGGTCGTCTTGCCCGTGAGCGCAACACGCGCCGGGTGGACCAGCGCGCGGGCTTCCGCGCCGGCACGGGCGCAGACCTCGCGTAGCGCGATCTCGATGCTTCCCCTCTCGAAGGGATCCAGCGCGGTGAGCGCGTCCGCGTACTCGAAGAGCAGCGGCGCCGCTACCCGCGTGAGGTACTTGGCCGCGGCCTCGGAATCGTAGACGGGTTCGCGGAAGAAGAAGTCGCCGTAGGCCACGATATCGCGGCCGGCCTTCAACCGGTCCCCTACCACCCCGATCACCTGCGCCAGGTACCGCCGTTGCTCTGGCGTGGGCTCGCCTGCCAGCAGGCCCTCCTGGATGAGAACCCGGGCGCACAGCTCTGCGACGCGGTCACGGTCCTGCTCGATCAGCCCCCGCATGTACACGCCGTTCAGCCAGGTGAGCTTGTCCAGATCGAAGGTCGGCGACGCGCGGCCCACATCTTCAAGGCGGAATCTCCGTATCATCTCCTCCAAGGCGTACACCTCGCGCTCGGCCTCGGGATGCCATGCCATGAGCGCGAAGAAGTTGAGGATCGCCTCGGGCAGGAAGCCCTGCCCACGGTACTCGCGCACGGCGGTGTCGCCGTGCCGCTTGCTGAGCTTCTTTCGGTCTGCGCCCAGGATCGTAGGCAGATGGGCCACGGCAGGCGGCGTCCAGCCGAGCGCCCGGTACATCACGAACTGCTTGGGCGTGTTCGAGAGGTGTTCACTGCCGCGGATCACGTGGGTGATCTGCATCAGGTGATCGTCCACCACGTTGGCGAAATTGTACAGCGGCGTGCCGTCCGAGCGGACGATGATATAGTCGTCCAGGTGCTCGGGGTCGAAGACCACGCGGCCGCGCACCAGATCGTCCACAACAATGGGGTCGTGGGCCCCTGTCACGCGCAGTCGGAGCGAGGGGCGCACACCCGCGGCCTCCAGGACCGCGCGATCCGCGATGCTGCGATCGCGGCAGCGGCCCGAGTAGCGGTGCGACCGCCCGGCTGCGGCGGCCTGCTGCCGTTCGGCCTCCAGCTCGTCGGAGGAACAGTAGCATGGGTAGACCGCGCCGCGGTCGAGCAGCTCCTGCGCGTAACACGCGTAGATGCCGTCGCGCTCGGTCTGCCGGTAGGGACCGAGGGGCCCACCCATGTCAGGTCCCTCGTCCCAGGCGATCCCCAACCAGCCGAAGTCCTCGAAGATCGAGTTCTCGTACTCCTGGGTGGAGCGGGTGCGGTCGGTGTCCTCCACCCTCAGGATGAACTGCCCGCCGGAGCTGCGGGCGTGCAGCCAGTTGAAGAAGGCCATCCAGGCCCCGCCCATGTGAAGGTACCCGGTGGGGGATGGCGCGTAGCGCGTGCGGACTTGGGCCATGCCGGGATCAGACAAACAGCAAACTGACGGACTGGTTCAGGTGGATGCGGCGGATCGCCTCCGCCAGCAGAGGCGCCGCCGAGAGCAGGGTGACCTTCGCGGGCGGCCCCCCCGCCGGGAACGGAATGGTGTTCGTCACGATCACCTCGCGGATCTCGGGCCGGGACAGGCGATCGAACGCAGGGCCCGCAAAGACCGGGTGGGTCGCGCACACGTAGATCTCGGGCACGCAGCCCTGCGCGAGCAGCACGTCCATAGCACGGTCCACGGTCCCGGCGGTGTCAATGATGTCCTCTATGAGTATTGGCGTCCGCCCCTGGACTTCACCCACGACCTGTACCGGCTCCTTGGCATCGGTGCCCACGCGCCGTTGAAATATCACGGCCAGGGGGAGGTCCAGCCGGTCGGCCAGTTGCTTGCTGCGGCGCACCGCGCCGTCATCGGGCGCCACCACGACCCCGTTGGCCAGGCCCTTGCGCGCCAGATAGTCCGCAAACAGGGGGAGCGCCCGCAGATGGTCCACCGGGATGGTGAAGAAGCCCTCGATCTGACCTGCGTGCAGGTCAACCGTCAGGACCCGGCTTACGCCGGCCGTTGTGAGCAAATCCGCCACAAGCCGTCCGGTTATCGGCTCGCGCGGCGCGTCCTTCTTATCCTTCCGGCCGTAGCCGTAGTAGGGGATCACGGCGGTGATGCGCCCGGCGGAGGCGCGGCGGAGCGCGTCCACCATGATCAGGAGCTCCATCAGGTGCTCGTTGACGGGGTGGCAGGTGGACTGAACCACGAAAGCGTCTTCGCCGCGCGCGTTCTCCTCGAAGCGACAGTAAACCTCTCCGTCGGCGAAGCGCGTCAACATCACCTTCCCCTGGGGGATGGCCAGGTAGTCGGCGATCTCCCGGGCCAGGGTGGGCACCGAGCTGCCGCAGAAAAGCTTCAGCTTCCCGTAGTCGGTAGCATCCATTGGCGAACTCTACCGCGGCACGATGAGGAACTTGATTGCGGTCCGCTCCTCCCCGTCTATCTCGACCTTTGTGAAAGCCGGGATGGCCACGAGGTCTATCCCGTTGGGCGCGACATATCCCCGGGAGATCGCGATCGCCTTGACCGCCTGGTTCACCGCACCCGCGCCGATGGCCTGAAGCTCGACCGACCCCTTCTCGCGCACCACTGCGGCCACTGCCCCTGCCACTGCCTTTGGCTTGGAGTCCGCGGAGACCTTGAGCACCTCCGGCATGGTGGACGGCGCCTCCTCGAATGCAGCGACGGAAAGCCTACGGCGTATTCGATATCCGGATGGCTATTCCGTTCCCTGGGTCGGAACTCCTGCCAGCAGCCTCACGACGCTGCCGATACCGGATGCGGCCGCCTGCCTCAGGGCAGGAACGGCCGACCGCAGGCGGGCGCGCGCGACTGCGCGCGCCCGCCAGGCGGCGGTCAGCGCTTCTTCAAGGGCCTGCTCTGAGGCATCAGCGGGTAGGGGACCTGGCAGGCCCATCCCGGACGCGAACGCGGTCACCTTGGGATCGTAGGCCAGAGCCACCGCAGGCACGGCCTGGAGCGTCGCAAAGATCAGGGCGTGCAGGCGGACGCACAGCATCAGGTCCATCGCACCCACCAGACCCAGCAGGTCCTGGGGGGTCGCGGCCTGCACGACGCGGCCGGCGGAGGCCGCTGCGACGGCGTGGCTGATCTCCAGATCGCGAGTCCGGTCAAACGGGAAGACCGCGACCTGCGCGCCGTGCGCCCCTGCGAAGCGCCGCACTGCCCTACCCATGGTCGAGACCTCTGCCAGACCCTTCCACGGGCGCACCGCAACTCCCAGGAGCGGGGCCGAGCCGTCCAGTCCGGATTGGGTCAGCAAGTCTTCCGCACGCTGGGGCGGGGATGGAATCAACAGCGAGGCCAGGTCCGCTCCCACGTCTACCGAGCGGACCACTCCCATCGCCCGGAGCGCGCGGGCTGACGCTGCGTCGCGCACGCTGATCGCCTGCGCGCGGTTGAACGCCTTGGCTGCCAGCCCTCTTACCCACGGCCGGTGGATCGGCCCGACCCCCTGCCCGACCACCGCGAACGGCACCCGACGCATGGAAGCTGCGAGCATGGTGCCGATGTAGTACAGGGCGCTGCGCGCGCTGGTCACGTCCTGGACCAGGGATCCGCCTCCGCTGATCAGCAGGCGCGCACCAGCCAGCGCCTGCCATACGGCACGAGGGGAGCGTGGATGGGCCTCCACCCCGTGCAGGATTGCCGTCTCCGCCGGGTCGGCGGAGAGCACCACCAGCCGCAGGTCCACCCCGGCGGCGCGCAGCCCGGCGATGAGCCCGGCCAGGACGGCCTCGTCGCCCAGGTTGCCGAAGCCGTAGTAGCCGCTGACTAGGACCGGTCCGGTCGCCGCGATAGCCAGAGGAGCACCATGACCGCAGGGACGGCGAGGGCCGCGCCCAAGAGGAGCGCGTTCCCTGTCCGCCACACAGTGTAGACCAGAGGGGTGTGCAGGTGGGAGAACGAGTTGATCGCGCCGGCGGTGCCGATGGTACCTACCAGCGCGAATGCCAGCGCGACCCGCCTCCATCCCAACGAGGCCGCAACACCGGCTACTACCAGCGCCGGGTAGCCGATCAGGAACTCCTTGGTGCGAGGGCGGGCCACGAGCAGGTTCTCCAGGACCGTTCGAAGCTGCTCCTCGGCTCCGGCGAGGGGCAGGCTTATGTTGCCGGTTCGCGCCAGCAGCATGACCCCTGCAAGACCGGCTGCGAGCACGGCCAGCGCCGCCCCCAGGCGGAGCGGCTGAGCTACCCAGTCGTTCAGTTCATGCACGGTTGAGCGCCAGTCGCCCTCCCGCCGGTCGAACGCCAGCATCAGGGCCACCAGCACCACCGGCGCTACGTGCGCAACCTTCACCCCCAGGAAGGCAGAGAAGGCCAGCATGAACTCCCATCTGCTGAGCAGCGCGGCCACGAAGACGCCGGTGGCGGTCGCCACTGCGGCGGCGCGGAAGAGCGTGAGCCATCCCTCGGCAACGGCGCCGGCGCCCGACTTCCTGGAGCGCGGCAGTGCCCACACGGTCGCGCCGGCAGCACCTGCCACCGCGGTGGCCAGCGACAACACCTGCCTCCACAGCGCGTCAAACCGGGTGAACCCGGCCAGCACGCTCAGCAGCACGGCTGCGCCCAGAATCACACCGTACGCGCCACGTGGAACACGGGTGCCGAGCACTCGCGCCAGGTCGTCCATGACCAGCAGGCCCAGAGCAGCGGCCCCGAGCGCCGCCACCCAGATCAGCGGAGCCGGCACCTCCAGGGGCGGAAGCGGCCGTGCCCGACCGGTAGCGAAGCCCAGCGCCCGCAACTCCCGGGCGACCGTCTCTACCACGCCCAGGTTGATCTCCAGCGCCGGTGTACCGGCGGGCGTCGCGAGCAACGGCCGGAGGTAGAGCAGCCGGATGTTGCGCTCCGCCGCCGCGCGCACGAACTTGTCTACCACCTCATCGGGCTGCAGCACCAGCAGCTCTTCCGGGGTGATGCTGAAGACGCGGATCACCGACGGCCGCAACAGGGCGGTGAGGCGGTCCTCGCCTTTCTGCTTCCGGCGCTCCGTGAACACCTCGATCCGGCCGTAGCGAACTCCGGCCTGCTGGTAGGCGGCCGCGGCTTCCGTGAGCAGCCCCTCGTAGCCCAAGACCTCGGCGAGCGCGAAGATCAGTATCGGCGAGGACGTTGTTGCCGCGTAGCTCTCGACCATCACACCCAGGCTCTCGGAAGTAAGCCCGCGGAAGTTGCGCGGGCGCAGCACCACCTCCAAACCCGCCGTCCGGTAGGGAGCGGCGTCCGCGGGCCGGAACCCCAGACCCAACTCCTCCAGATCGGGCACCGTGCCCAGAACCTCTATCGCGCCGTCTAGTGCGCGCACCCTATCCGGGCCCAGCAGCGCGGTCAGGCGCCCTCGGACGAACGCCATCGCCTCCGGCGGTCCCGAAATGTAGACCGCGTCCTCGCGCAGCTCTCCCCTGGCCGCCAAACCGGTAAAAGGCTCACGCAGTGCGGCCAGTCTTCCCGCGGAGGCGAGCGGACCGCCGCCGGCGTAGCTGACCGCGCCCTCCCCGACGAGTTTCTTGAGGGTGTTGTCGCTGAGCGCCACCGAGACCGCGCCGCGCCGACGAAGGTCGGCCATCACCGAGGAAACCGGGCGGCCCTCGCGCCGGATCAACGCCACCCAATCATCGCCGTCCAGCACGATCTCAACGGCGCGGTACCGAGATTCAAGGCGGTGGCGCGTGGCCAGCACGACAGCGGAGGCTACAAGGCCGAGCACAACCAGCCAGACCAGGGCGCGCCGCGTCACCGGAGGGATCCCACGACCTGCGCGAATACGACAACCCGGCCTGCCTCCGAGATCACCCGCTCAATCTGAACGGGCACCGGCAGGCCGCGCAGCGACAGAATGGGTTGCGAGGCCACGGCCAGCACCGCGTTGGCGAGCGCCGGAGGCAGTTCCATTCCGTTCACCTCCAGGGACGCCACGCGGAAGTGGAGATCGGTTCCGGAGACGGCGTAGAACTGCCCGCGGACCCTCGCCGGCCCTGCGACCGGTCCGGCACGCACCAGGCCCGTCGCGGTGATCCCAACGGCGTCAATCGTTACCACGGGGCCGACGATACCGTGATCTGCCAGCAGGCGCTCCAGATCCGGCTGACCGATCTCGAGTTCCGCGCTGCCGGACTCCACGCTGCGGATTGCCGCTCCGCCCTGGCCCGACCCTGCCATCTCGACACCGGCCATGACGGCGCGGAACCGGCGGGCAGGGACTTTGCCCAGGGACAGGTCCCGAGCTTCGATCTCCAAATGGTTCACGCGGCCACGCGCGAGCGACCACGCCGTGGTGCGTGCCCTGACCGTCAACTGCCCCGGGGGGCCTAGTTGCGAGCGGATCGAGGCGGCCACCTGATGCCGGACGAAGGCCGAAGGCACCCACGACCACAGCGCCGCAAGAGCGGCGATCCCGATCAGCCACCAGACGGCTCGGCGCATCAGACCGCCTGCGCGCGCAGCGCAGCTTCGATGAACTGGTCGAGCGCGCCGTCCAGCACTGCGGCGGAGTTGCCGGTTTCAACGCCCGTCCGGTGGTCCTTGACCATTTGATAGGGATGCAGGACGTAGGAACGAATCTGGTTCCCCCAGGCGGCCTCTCGGTACTCCCCGCGGAGTTCGACCAGGCGTTCGCGCTGCTGCGCCTCGGCCGCCTCCACCAGACGGGACTTCAGGACGCGCAGCGCGGTCAGCTTGTTGGCGTGCTGGGACCGCTCGTTCTGGCACTGCACAACGATTCCGGTGGGCACGTGGATCACGCGAACCGCGGTCTCCACCTTGTTGACGTTCTGTCCGCCGGCGCCGCCGGCCCGGTAGGTCTCGACGCGCACGTCGTCCTCGCGCATCTCCACTTCCACGCCGTCCACCTCGGGAATAACGTCCGCCAGCGCGAACGAGGTGTGCCGTCGGTGCGCGGCATCGAAGGGCGAAAGCCGCACCAGACGATGGACTCCCCGTTCCGTCCGGAGGTGGCCGTAGGCGTAGGGACCGCTGATGATCACGGTAACGCTCTTGAGGCCGGCTTCCTCGCCAGACGACAGGTCCACGATCTCCACGGTGTATCCCTTTCCATCGGCCCAACGCAGGTACATCCGCAGCAGCATCGAGGCCCAGTCCTGGGACTCCGTACCGCCGGCACCCGCATGGATCGAGAGGATCGCGTTGGAGGCGTCGTGGGGGCCCGAAAGCAGCGCCGCGGTCTCAATCCGGGACAGGGCGTCTGCCACCGCGCGCGCCTCGGCCTCGATGTCGGCGGGGTCGAGATCCTGAGGGGACTCGGCTGCGAGTTCCAGGAGAGCTTCAAGGTCGTCAAGTTGCCGCTGCAGGGCGCCCACCGTCTCCACCGTGGTGCGAATCTGGCTGAGCTCCACTCCCACGGCCCGGGCCCGCTCCGGGTCGGCCCAGAGCGTGGGTTGCTGCATGGCTACCTCAAGTTCGGAAATGCGGGTCTGCTTGGCCGGCAGGTCAAAGATGCCCCCGGAGGTCCTGGAGGCGGCGGCGGCTCTCGTTGAGCCGAACGTGCAGATCGTCGAGTTGGATCATGGCGAGTGCATTATACCAGAACGCCCGGACGGGCTCTACCGCAGCCCCGAGAGCGCAAGAATCGCGGCGTCACCCAGACCGCGCGCCGGACCCAGGCCCACCGCATCCCCTGTGCGAACGCGCAGCAGGCCGTATCCGGCGCTGGTGATAAGGTACCAGAACAGGATCTCCTGGGGGACCCGGGCTAAGCCCAGGTAGAGACCAACGCCCATGGCGGTTGACACCGCCACGGCGAACACCCACCCACCCAACTCCCGGGCCGCGGCGAATACCGCGCCGCGCAGCCAGGCCTCGACCGCGATCCCGCCCAGCATATACCCCAGGATGCCGATGAGCCACCCGCCCGCGGGAACTCCGACCGGCACCACAAACCCGTACTGCGCGTAGGCCGCCCGTATCGCCCAAACAAGAAGGCCCGTGGCCCCCAGCGAGACGGCTGCCGAGGCCCAGATTCCCCGGCGATTCAGCAGGTGGCCCCGCCCCACCAGCATGGAGGCCAGCAGCACGCCCAAGGCCACCAGAGGACCTGGCCCATCACCACCGGGAGAGAGCAGGCGCCCCAGAACCCAAGGCACCGCGGGGATGGCCATGGCTGCAACCAATCTCCATGCAGCGGCCGGCCGCCGGCGCAGGACCGCGACGCCCTCCGGCGCCGCGGCCAGCACCCACACCGCGACGGCCAGTGGCGCCACCATCCAGCCCCATGATACGTACGGCGTCGCCGGACCGCCAACAGGAAGCGATGCCACCAGCACGCCCGCGGTATCGAGAGGCAGCGAGCGCAGAACGGTGCCATCCGGACCGATGAGCATCGAGGAGCCGGTGTTCGCGGCGCGCGCCACGCTGCGGCCGGTTTCAACAGCCCGAACGACCGCGTGGGCAGAGTGTTGAGCAGGTCCTGCGCCCCGCCCGAACCACCCGTCGTTGGTGAGCACCGTGATCAGGTCGGCGCCGCCCGCAACCGTGGACCTAACCATGAAAGGGAACGCCGACTCGTAGCAGATCACTAAGCCGATCGTCCCCTCCGGCGTCCGCACCGGCTGCGCATCAACGCCCGGGACCACACCGGCCTCGCCAAAGGGGACGAGCCGCTGCTTGGCGTAGGTGCCCAGCGGCTCTCCCTCGGGGTCCAGCACAACCGCCCCGTTGCGCGGGCCCCGGAGGGTTGCGCCGGCCACCACCAGTGCCCCGGCTGCACCTTGTGCCATGGCCGCCCTCAGCTCGGGGACCTCGCCGAGATCGGTGGGCACCGCGGTCTCGGGATAGACGATGATCTCCGCACCGGCAGACCTCGCCTCGCCGGTCTGGCGCACCAGCCCGGCGACGAGCCACGCAACATCCGAGGGACTTCCCCTCTGCAGCGGGGACACATTGGGCTGTACTACCGCAACGGTACGGTGCTCGGCGTGCCGTGCTCCTTCCCGAACCGCTCCAACGGAGACCGCGGCGGATGCAAGCGCAGCAGCCACCACGAGCGCCACCGCGGCCATCGCCTTGCCCGATCCGCGGTCAATCCGGCGCTGCGAGAGCGCAACCGCCACGGCGGCGTTCACCAGGGCGATCAGCCCTGAGATCCCGTAGACCCCGACCACCGAAGCCAGCCCCAGCACGACCGGCGTCCGGTACTGGGTCAGACCGAGCAGGCCCCAGGGAAACCCGAGCGGCCCGACCGAACGGACCAGCTCGACCGCCACCCAGGTGAGCGGCGCCGCCCACAGCAGCGCGGCAGGCCTTCCGCGGACGAGGAAAGAGGTACCGGCTGCGAAGCCACCCAGGTACAATGCAAGGGCGGCCGTGAGCAGTCCCCAGGCCGGCAGTCCAAAGACCCTGATCCACTCCAGCAGAAGGCCGAACCCGAGCAGCCCTGCCAGAAGACCGTACCGGAAGGATTGCGTGGGAGAAAGGTCGCGGATGGCCAGCAGAAGCGGTACAAGCGCGATCCAGGCCAGCCAGCCGAGGTCCGGACCAGGGAAAGCCAGGGCAAACAGCAGCCCGCTGGTTAGGGCACCACCGATCCGGAGACGCCTGCCGGGTGCCCTCACGCCTCCCGGCCGTGACACTTCTTGAACTTCTTCCCGCTCCCGCACCAGCAGGGATCGTTCCGTCCGACCTTGGGCTGGCCGGCGCCGCCGGCTCCGGACTTGCCGCCGTGGACACCCGGCTCACGCGCCGGCATGACTGGACGCGCGACCGCGCGCTCCTGTGGGACTACCTCCAGGCGGAAGAGCATCCTAACGGCTTCCTCTTGGATGGCCTGGAGCGTGGATTGAAACAGATCATAGCCTTCCCGCTGGTACTCGATCAGGGGACTCGCCTGCGCATAGGCGCGCAGGCCGATTCCCTCACGCAGGGCGTCCATGTTGTGCAGGTGATCTATCCACTTGCGGTCCAAGGTCTGGAGGAGCACCAGCCGCTCGATTTCGCGGAGCGTAGCGGCGCCGATCTCGGATTCGCGGCGCTCGTATGCCTCCAAGGCCGCGTCGGCCACGCGGTCGGCCACCTCGTCGGAGCGCAGCCCGCGTAGCGATTCGAACTGCAGGCCGGTCAGGGACGGGATGATCTGGCCTATCTCCGCGCGGAGACCCTCAAGGTCCCAGTCCTCGGGGTGGACATCCTTGACGCAGATCGCCTCAACCTGTGTCTCGACGAGGCGGGTGATCATGTCGAGCACGTTCTCGCGGATGTTGCTGCCTGCGAGCACCTTGCGCCGCTCGGCGTAGATCACTCTACGCTGGACGTTCATGACGTCGTCGTACTCGAGCACGTGCTTGCGCATGTCGAAGTGGTACTGCTCGACCTTCTTCTGGGCCGACTCGATCTGCCGGGAGATCAGGTTGTGCTCAATTGGGGTGTCCTCGTCCAACCCCAGGCGATCCATCAGGCCTGCGATGCGCTCCCCGGCGAAGATGCGCATGAGCTCGTCGTCCAGCCCGATGTAGAACCGGCTGGACCCCGGGTCACCCTGGCGGCCGGAGCGCCCGCGAAGCTGGTTGTCAATACGGCGCGCCTCGTGGCGTTCGGTCCCGAGGACATGGAGACCGCCCAGCGCACAAACGCGCTCGGCCTCGACGGGATCCGGCGGATTCCCGCCCAGGACTATGTCCACCCCGCGGCCGGCCATGTTGGTCGCGATCGTCACCGCGCCTACGCTGCCCGCCTGCGCGATAATCTCCGCCTCGCGTTCGTGTTGCTTGGCGTTGAGCACCTCGTGGCGGATCCCCCGGCGGCGCAGTAGCTCCGAGAGATGCTCGTTCCTCTCGATCGAGCGCGTGCCGACCAGGACCGGCCGGCCCTGGCCGTGCCACCCGGCTATCTCCTCGACCACCGCTTTCCACTTGCCCTTCTCCGTCTTGTAGATCATGTCCGGGTGATCTGCGCGGACCATCGGCCGGTGCGTGGGGACCATGACCACCGGCAGGTTGTAGATCTTGGACAGCTCCTCTTCCTCGGTCTTAGCGGTACCGGTCATGCCCGCCAGCTTCTCGTACATGCGGAAGTAGTTCTGAAACGTGATCGTGGCCAGGGTCTGGCTCTCACGCTCCACCCTGACACCTTCCTTGGCCTCGATGGCCTGGTGCAACCCGTCGGAGTAGCGCCGGCCGAACATCAGGCGGCCGGTGAACTCGTCCACTATAATAACCTGACCGTCCTTCACCACGTACTCCACGTCACGCTTGTAGACGGCGTGCGCCCGAAGTCCCTGGTGCAGCTGGTGCATGAGGTCACCGTGCTCGGGGTCGGAGAGGTCATCAATCCCCAGCAGCCGCTCGGCGTGGGCCACGCCCTCGTCGGTCAGAATCGCGTTCTTCAGCTTCTCGTCCACGGTGTAGTCCGCGTCGCGCTGCAGCCGGGGCACGACGCGGGCGAAGCGCTGGTAGCGCTCGACCCCTCCCTCAACCACTCCCGAGATGATCAGGGGGGTGCGGGCCTCGTCAATCAGGATGAAGTCCACCTCGTCCACGATGGCGTAGTGGAGTGCACGCAGCACCAGGTCCTCCTCACGCAGGACCATGTTGTCGCGGAGGTAGTCGAAGCCAAACTCGTTGTTGGTGCCGTAGGTGATGTCCGCCGCGTAGGCCTCGCGCCGGCTGACCGGACGGAAGTGATTCAGGCGATCGTCATGGTGCGCCTTGGGATCGTTGTAGGCAGGATCGTACAGCCCGGAGAACTCGTGCCCTATAGCCGCTACCGAGAACCCGAGGAGATGGTAGATCGGCCCCATCCATCCCGCGTCGCGCCGGCTCAGGTAGTCGTTCACCGTGACCAGGTGTGCGCCGCGACCCGTAAGTGCGTTGAGAACCATCGGAAGAGTCGCCACCAGCGTCTTGCCCTCGCCGGTCTTCATCTCGGCGATTCTGCCTCGGTGGAGCACCGCCCCGCCGATCAGCTGCGCGTCGAAGTGTCGCTGGCCTATGGTGCGCTGGCTGGCCACCCGCACGGCGGCAAACACCGGGGGCAGCAGCTCGTCCAGGGCGGCCGCCTGGACCGCCTTGCGCTCGTCACCCTCCAGGCCCTCGATCGCCCCGGTAACCCCATCGCGCCAGATGGCGACGCGATCCCTCAGGGCCTCGTCGTTCAACTGCTGGAACTCCGGCTCCAGGCTGTTGATCTCCTCGACGGTGGGGCGCAGCCGCGCCACCTCGCGCTCGCTCGGATCGCCCAGGAGCCGGCCTAATAACCCTCGCATAACACACCTCGCAGGCCGGAGTAGGGGAGCGCGCCTGAGCTCTAGCGGTGGGCGGCCAACCAGGAAATGGGACGGTTCACCGCGGACAGCACCGCGCGCACGACCGCCTCACGGGGATCGTCGCGCACGACCGACGCGCCCGCCAGGATCTCGTGATCGGTCCCTGCCAGGGTGACGGTGACCACAGCCACCTCTTGCTCAGCCACCGGTAGCACCGCCGCGCCCTCGAAGACCAGCATCCCCTGAGCCCTCAGGAAGACCTCGACCGCACGCAACGTCGCCTGCGCCACGAGGCCCAAGCGGTGCCGGGAGACGTTGGGCCCTGCCGCGGTCCCCTCGTAGAGCATCCCGCGGTCCTCAAGGTGCACCCTAATCTCCGCGCAGTCCCGAATAATGCTCTGCGAGAGACCCACGAACTTGAGCCGCGCCTGGGGTACCGCCGAGGTGTTCTCCTCCGGCCGCATCGCCGCAACCCGGACCTGGCGAGGTTCCAGTGAAGCACCCATCTCGGCCGCCAGAGCGGAGACGACGTCCAGCGCGATCAGCTTGGGGCTGCGGTCCGCCTGCCCCAGAACGTGGATCACGTCAATCTGGCCCTCAGGCGTCGGCACTACCCTCGCCGCCACGACCCCCCGGAGGCGGCGTATGATCTCCTCTGCCTGATCCGCTTCGGTACGACCGAGTTCACGGGCCACTGGGCACCTCCGGCGTCCGGCTGGTCAGGAACGAGCCGCGGCTAAGCTTCGGGCTCAATCAACCCGTAGTCGCCGTCGCGGCGCTTGTACAACACGTTGATGTCCTGCGTCCCGGCGTGACGGAAGACGAAGAACAAGTGCCCCAACAGCTCCATCTGGAGCACGGCCTCATCGGGCGTCATCGGCTTCATCGCGAACCTCTTGACACGCACGATCTGTGGTTCCGCGGGAACTTCCGTTCCCTGGGCCTCCAGCACCGACTCCGCGGATTTCTGAGCTCGGCGCCGCCGGCGCGACTCGTCAAGTCTCCGCTTCTCGGTGATCCGGCTGCGATACTTCTCGATCTGCCTCTCTAACTTGTCCACGGCGCGGTCAATCGAGGTGTACATGTCTTCGGTGGTTTCCTCGGCGCGAAGCACCAGCCCGTCGCACCACACCGTCACCTCGACCACCTGCGCGCGCCCCCTGGTCCTGTCGCGGGCTACGCTCAGCACTACCTGCGCATCCTGGACTCGATCGAAGTACCGCGGCAGCTTCGCGAGCTTCTGCTCGGCATACGCCCGCAGCGCGTCCGTCACGGCGATGTGCTTCCCCTGGACGCGAACCGGCATCTCCCCGGTCCGCTTGCGCTCAGCCATGACTCGCCTCCTGTCGGGTTTCCTAGGAATACCCGATGCTTCTTCGGCGGCTCCGCACCCTCCTCCCGTACGCTCCCACTAGCGGAACAGAGGAGCAAATACCAGGGCAACCACCGTCATCAACTTAATCAGGATGTTCAAGGCCGGCCCCGCGGTGTCCTTGAACGGGTCCCCCACCGTGTCGCCTATGACGGCGGCCTTGTGCGGATCACTCCCCTTGCCGCCGTGGTGCCCGGCCTCGATGTGCTTCTTCGCATTGTCCCATGCCCCACCCGAGTTGGCCAGGTAGAGCGCAAGCGGCACCCCGGTCACGATGGCGCCCCCCAGCAGCCCGCCGAGGGCTTCCTTGCTCAGGAGCACACCCACGGCGATCGGGATCAGGACCGCCAGCAGCCCAGGGATAACCATCTCCCTGAGCGCGCCTTGGGTGGCGATGTCCACGCATCGGGCATAGTCAGGCCTTGCCTCCCCCTCCATCAGTCCCTTGATGCTGCGGAACTGCCGGCGGACTTCGCCGACCATCGTCTGTGCGGTTCGGCCCACCGCCCGCATCGCCAGCGCCGCAAACAGGAACGGGACTGCGCCGCCGAGGAGAAGGCCGGCGAGCACCTCGGGGCTCATCAAGTCAATCGTCTGAATGCCCACCGCCTGGCGGTAGAAGAAGAACAGTACCAGCGCCGTAAGCGCGGCGGAACCGATGGCGAACCCCTTGGCTATGGCTGCGGTCGTGTTCCCCGCCGCGTCCAGTGAGTCGGCCACCTGCCGCACCTCGGGTCCCAGGTGGCTCATCTCGGCGATACCCGCGGCGTTGTCGGCAATGGGCCCGTACGCGTCCACGGACACCGTCATGCCGGTTATCGATAGCATGCCGACTGCCGCCAGCGCTATGCCGTAAAAACCCGCAAGATGGAAGGCGAAAATGGTGGAAAGCGCGATCACCACCAGCGGCAGCACCGTGCTCAGCATTCCCTGCGCGGTGCCCTCGATGATCAGCGGGGCCGGACCGGACACGGCTGAAGCGGCCAGGTTCCTGACCTCGCGGCCCGAGGTGTAGTACTCCGCCACCTGCCCTATCACGACGCCGGACGCCAGCCCCATGGCAACCGCCCAGAAGTAGCTCAGATCCCCCAGCGTCGCCCGCACGACCAAGAAGGCGGCACCGACCATGACCGCGGCGCTGGCCAGCATCCCGCGGCGCAGCGCCCGCTGCGGATCGGCCCCACGCACGAAGAACGTCCCGACGATCGAGGCCGCGATGCCCGCGCAGGCCAGCAACACCGCGGTCAGGGCCCCAGGCTCCTTCAGCTGCACGAACCCAATTGCAATGGCCGCGATTACGGTGCCCACGTAGGACTCGAACAGGTCCGCGCCCATGCCGGCCACGTCCCCGACGTTGTCGCCCACCGCGTCCGCGATAACCGCGGGGTTGCGCGGATCGTCCTCCGGGATGCCTACCTCTACCTTGCCGACCAGGTCCGCTCCCACGTCGGCGCCCTTGGTGTAGATGCCGCCGCCCACGCGCGCGAACAGCGCAACGGACGACGCACCGAGCGAGAAACCGATAACTTGGTTGGCATCGCGGAAGAGCAGGTAGAGAACGCCTACCCCCAGCAATCCCAGCCCCACTACCGTCATCCCCATCACGGCGCCGCCGGGGAACGCCACCGCAACCGCAGGGGCCAAGCCTGACCGCGCCGCCTGGGCGGTGCGCGTGTTCGCCAGGGTAGCCACGCGCATGCCGAAGTACCCGGCGGACACCGAGCACCCTGCGCCCAGGAGGAATGCCACCGCGGTCCGAAGCGCAATCCCCGGCACCAGGCCCGATGCCAGAACAGCGAACAGCACAGCCACGAAGAGCGCAATGGCCCGGTACTCCCGCGCCAAGAATGCCATCGCCCCGTCGCGAATAGCACCGGAGATGGCCTGCATCTCGGGCGTGCCGGGATCGTGTGCCCTCACCCGGTGCGCCAAAACCGCGGCGTAGATCAGCGCCACAACCCCTGCTATCGGCCCCCACCACAGTAGCTCCATCACTGCCTCCCCCAACCAGCGGGTTTCTGTGTGCAACCCGAAGTCCTAACCGCCGTCAATCCCCGCCACCATGAAGAGCCCGGCGAAGGTGCGGACCGCGTACCGATCGGTCATGCCGGCCACGAAGTCGCAGGCGGCCCTGTGAGGGGATTCCGCGGATCCATTGCCCATCGGATCGCCGGGGATCTCTCCAGGATGAGCCGTGAAGTAGTCGAACAGGAGGCGGAGCATGCGCCGGCCCCGTACGGCCTCCATCCTGGATGGAGCGCTGTGGTAAACCCTTTCCGCCAGGAAGTCCTTGAGCCCGTTCAGGGCCTCGCGCATCGGAGCAGACAGGTCAACCGCATCGGTGCTGGATGCCACCGCCACGACGTCATGAACGATCGCGTCCAGCCAACGCGCACGAGGCTCGCCCAGGACCGCGGTGATCTCACGCGGTATGTCGGCCTCCCGTATCATCCCTGCCCGGATAGCGTCGTCGGTGTCGTGGTGCAGATAGGCCAAGCGGTCGGCCGCCCGGACGAGCCGGCCCTCCTGCGTGGCTGGTCCCTCCGCGCCTTCTCCCACGGCCTCCAGGTCACGGAGACCTTTGGAGTGGCAGGCGATCCCGTCCCGAACCTCCCAGGTCAGGTTCAGCCCGGCCACGGTGGCGCCGTCGGCCCGGTTGCGGTACTCGAGGCGGTCCACGACGCGCAGGCTCTGCTGGTCGTGACGAAACCCACCCCACGGCGCCATCGCCTCGTTCAGGGCCGCCTCACCGGCATGACCGAACGGAGGGTGGCCCAGGTCGTGCGCCAGCGCGATCGCCTCGGTCAGGTCCTCGTTGAGGCGCAGGACCCGGGCAATCGTTCGCGCAATCTGCGCCACCTCCAGCGTGTGCGTGAGCCGCGTGCGGTAGTGATCGCCCTCAGGCGCCAGGAACACCTGGGTCTTGTGCATGAGGCGGCGAAAGGCCTTGGCGTGCACGATCCGATCGCGGTCGCGCTGGAAGGCGGTCCGCAGCGGGTCATCGGGCTCGGGCTCGGCCCTCCCGCGCGACTCCGCCGCGCGGGAGGCGCGCGGCTGCAAGGCCGCGGCCTCCCACCTCTCGGTCTCTTCGCGCCCGCGCACGTTTCTAGACGTCCCTTGCCGCCTGCATGCGATCCCGCAGGGCGGCCCGGGCTGCGGCCAGCCTGGCCACGGGCACACGGTACGGCGAGCAGCTCACGTAGTTGAGCCCCAATGCGTGGCAGAACTCGATCGACTCGGGATCCCCACCATGCTCGCCGCAGATTCCGATCTCCAGCCCAGGGTTCTTGGCGCGCCCGCCTGCCACGGCCATCTTCATCGCCTCGCCCACACCGGCGCGGTCAATCGTCTGGAACGGGTTCTTCGGCAGAATTCCCTTCTCCACGAACTGCAGCAGGAACTTGCCCTCGGCGTCGTCACGGGAAATGCCGAAGATGGTCTGCGTGAGGTCGTTCGTGCCGAACGAGAAGAACTCGGCGTGCTGCGCGATCTCGCCGGCCACGAAACAGGCCCGCGGCAGCTCGATCATCGTCCCGAACTTGTAGACAACCTTGACGCCCTCGCGCTCAAACACGTCGCGAACCACCTCCAACAGCTCGCGGTGCGTCTCGCGCAACTCGTTGACGTGACTGACCAGCGGGATCATTATCTCCGGTACCGCGACAACACCACGCTTGGTCACGCGGCAGGCCGCCTCCATGATCGCCCTGACCTGCATCGCGATGATCGCCGGATAGGTTAGCCCCAACCGGATCCCGCGCAGCCCCAGCATCGGGTTGGCCTCTCGCATCGCGTTCACGGCCTGGAGCTGCGTCTCCTTGCGGCGCAGCGCGGCGCGCATCGTGCCCAGCGAGGGCTGGCCCTTCATGGGCCGCCACCGGCGAACGCCCTCCAGGGCCTCGATCCGAGCGCGCAACGCGCTCGTCTCTTCCAGCAGCGAGTCGTGCGATGGTAGGAACTCGTGCAGCGGAGGGTCAATGAGCCGCACGATCACCGGCAGGCCGTCCATTGCCCGGAACAGCCCCTCGAAGTCCCGACGCTGCAGCTTCAGGAGCGTGGACAGCGCGGCTTTGTACAGGCGGGCCGCCTGGGAAGCCCGTAGTGCCCGCTCTGCCGCCTTAACGTCGGCCTTGAGCTTCTTGTCCTCGGGCCGGTCGGCCGCCGCCCGCTCCGCGGCCCGGTGCCTGTCCAGAAGCGCCTGGGCCTCCCCGGCGTTCAGGATCATCTGGCGCACGGTAGGCAGGCGGTCCTCCTCGAAGAACATGTGCTCTGTCCGGCATAGCCCGATTCCCTCCGCGCCAAAGCCGCGGGCGCGAACCGCGTCGCGCGGGTAGTCGGCGTTCGCCCAGACGCCCAGGCGGCGGGCCTCATCCGCCCAGGACAGCAGCTCAATGAGCTCGGCTTGATCTTCAAGCCGGGGCTCTATGGTCGGCAGCTCCCCTGAGAACACCTCGCCGGTGCCGCCGTCAATCGAGACGTGCTCGCCCTGGCGGATCTTCCTTCCGTCCACCGAGAGATGGCGGGCCTCGACGTCAACTCGGAGCGCATCGCAGCCTGCCACGCACGGCAGGCCGAGCCCGCGCGCGACCACCGCCGCATGGCTAGTGGCGCCGCCGCGGCTCGTCAGGATCCCCTTGGCGCTGAGCATCCCGTGCACATCGTCAGGGTTGGTCTCGGGCCTGATCAGGATAACGGGCCTGCCGGACTTCCCCCACTCCTCGGCGGTGTCCGCATCGAAAACCGCCATGCCCACGGCCGCGCCTGGAGAGGCGTTCAGGCCGCGTGCAAGGAGCCGGCCGCTTGCCGCCGCTGCCTCTTTGGCGCGCGGATCGAACCGAGGATGGAGCAGCATGTCAATCTGGCCGGGCTCAACGCGCAGCAGCGCCTCCTCTTTTGAGATGAGCCCCTCCCCCGCCATCTCCACGGCGATCTTAACCGCGGCCTGCGCCGTCCGCTTGCCGCTCCGCGTCTGCAGTATCCACAGGCGGCCGCGCTCGATCGTAAATTCCAAGTCTTGCACTTCCCTGTAGTGCCGCTCGAGCATCTCGCAGACGCCCAGGAACTCCTCGTAGGCCTTCGGAAGATCCTTGGCCAGTTCTGCAATCGGCTTGGGGTTGCGTATGCCTGCGACCACGTCCTCGCCCTGCGCGTTTATCAGGTACTCGCCGAACACGCCGCGCTCGCCGGTTGCCGGGTTGCGGGTGAACGCCACGCCGGTCCCGGAGTCTAACCCCATGTTGCCAAAAACCATGACCTGCACGTTCACGGCGGTGCCCAAGTCGTGGGCGATCCCGTGGAAGTTGCGGTAGTCAACAGCCCGCTTGCCCTGCCAGGAGTTGAACACCGCCAGGATCGCCATCCGGAGTTGCTCGCGCGGGTTCTGCGGGAACTCGGTGCCCCGCTCGGTCTTGATCAGGCGACGGAAATCGTCGGCGATTCCGCGGAGGTCGTCCGCACCCAGGTCGGTGTCCTCAACTACCCGCCTGCGCGCCTTGACGCGCTGGATGATGTGCTCAAACTTCTCCCCGGGGATGCCCAGGACGGTCTTCCCAAACATCTGGATCAACCGGCGGTAGGCATCGCGGACGAAGCGCTCGTTACCCGTCTGTTGGACCAAACCCTCGAGGGTTCGGTCGTTCAGGCCCAGGTTGAGTACCGTGTCCATCATCCCGGGCATGCTGAAGACCGCGCCCGACCGCACCGAAACCAGCAGCGGGTTGGCGGAATCTCCGAAGCGTTTGCCCACCTTCTCCTCGATGGCGCGCATCCGCGCCCACACCTCGTCCAGCAACCCGGCAGGAATCTTCCGCCCCGTCCGCATGTACTGCACGCAGGCCTTCGTGTTGATGGTGAATCCGGGGGGCACCGGCAGGCCCACGCGGCACATCTCGGCCAGCCCGGCCCCCTTGCCGCCCAACAACTCGCGCATCGAAGCGTCGCCTTCCTCGAAGAGCTGCGTCCACCGCAACTCGGCGGCCGCGGCCTTTCTTGCTGCTGCCATCTACTCTCACTCCCTTCTAGATCACGAGCACACTGAAGTCGGCGATCCTCTTGAAACTGCCGGACACCATTTCCAACAGGGCCAGGCGGTTCTCGCGGAGCACCGGATCGGGCGCGTTCACGAGCACCTTGTCGAAGAAACCGTCTATTGAGTCTGCCATGGCCGCGATCTCCTCCAGGGCCAGCGAGTAGTGCCTGGAGTCCGCGGCCTCCGTCAACCTGGGATGGGCCCGGCACCACGCACGGTGGAGCTCGATCTCCGCCGGCTCCGCGAGCAGCTCCTCCCGGAACTCCCTCGGAACCCCCGTGCCCGCTTGAATCAGGATGCGGTGAACCCTCAGGTAGCCCGTCGCAAGAAGCGACATCGCGGGTAGCGAGCGGAACTCGTGCAGAGAGCGCGCGCGGGCGACGAGATCGGGAACGTCATCGGCACCCACCGCGGCCACCGCGTTGATCGTATCGTAGGCGATGCCATCGTCGACCAGCATGCCCTGGAGCCGCTGTCGCACGATTCTTAGGCAGGTTTCCACGGCTTGGGCGCGGGCCTCATCCGGCGCGTTGAACATCAGGGCGGCCTGGTCGAACAACTGTCGAAGGGAGATCGTCAGGCCCCCTTCCCGGAGGACGGCCGTAACCCCGGCCGCGGCCCGACGGAGGCCGTGGGGATCCTGGGATCCGCTGGGTTCAAGTCCGGCCAGTACGGCGCCGGCCAGCAGCACTGCGCGGTCGGCCACCGACAGCAGCGCCCCTGGTATGCTGCGCGGCAGGTCCGCGCCGGCGCCCCTGGGGCCGTAGTGCTCCAGAACGGCAGCTGCGACTCCTGCGGTCTCGCCTCTCTCCTTCGCGTAGATGCCTCCGATCGTACCCTGTAGCTCCGGAAACTCCCTCACAAGGGACGTTGTCAGATCGGCCTTGCACAGCTCCGCGGCCCGATCCAACGTGTGGCGGTCCTGCTCCGAGATGCCGGCGGCACCGGCCAGCCATCCGGCCAGGCGGCGCACCCGCGCCACATGGTCGGCCATCGTCCCCAGCCCCGTGATGTGGGCGATGCGGACCAGTGCCTCGTTCCATTGCTCGAAGCCACCCCGGCGGTCTTCCTCCAGAAAGAACCGTGCGTCCTGGAGCCGGGCCCGCACCACCCACTCGTGGCCGGTGCGCACCGTGTCCAGGTGGGAACTCCCACCGTCCCGAACCGTGACGAACGCGGGCATCAGGGCGCCCGAGCCATCCACGATGCCGAAACACTTCTGATGGTGCTGCAGCGTCACCAGGACCACGACGGGCGGCAGCGCCGCGACAAGTGCCGGATCAAACGTCCCAAGCACCGGGGTGGGGTGCTCGGTGGACCACACCAGCTCATCGAGGAGCGCCGGGTCAAGCACCGGCCGGCCGCCCATGGCGCCGGCCAGCGCGGTGGCGCCGCCGGCTATGCGGGCGCGCCGCTCCTCCTGGGACAGCACAACGTACGCCTGCCTCGCGGTGTCTTCGTAGGCAGCCGCCTCCCGGACGGTGAGTGGGCCAGGTGTCAGGAAACGGTGCCCGGCGGTGCGCCGCCCTGCCCGGATGCCGGCGATCTCCAGCGGGATAACCCGTCCATCCAGCAGGGCAACAACCCACCTAATGGGGCGGCCGAAGCGGAAACCGTGCGCCGCCCACCGCATCGTCTTGGGGAACGAGAGGCCCGCCACCAGGCGCGGCAACAGCTCGCCGAGAACATCCGTTGCCTGGCGCCCCGCCTCCCGCACCTCGGCAACCACGTACCGGCCGCCTTGGACCTCTAGCACCCGTAAGGACTCCACCGGAACTCCCTGGGACCGTGCAAATCCCAGTGCCGCATGCGTGGGCTGCCCCGCCGCATCGTAGGCGACCCTGGCCGCGGGACCGCGCACCTGGGCGACCAAGTCGCGCTGCAAGGTACCTAGTCCGTCTGCAATCAGCACGAGTCGGCGCAGCGTGCCGGTGGTATGCACACGTTCGGCGTCCAGCCGCGCGTCCGCCAGCGCGGTCGTCGCGTCGCGCTGCAACTGCTCCAGCGCAGGGCGCACCGCTGCCGGTGGAAGCTCCTCGGTCCCGATCTCCAGGAGCAGCCGATCTGAGGAAGACCGCGCTACGGCGGATCGCCTACTCACCGTTCGGCTCCTTCGTGTCTGCCGCCGTGATCTGCCGCAGATAGACGGACGCGCATGCCCGGGCCAGCGCGCGCGTCCGGCTCATCAGCTCGACGCGCTGGGCCACCCCAACCGCGCCCCGGGCGTCGAGCAGGTTGAAAAGATGGGAGCACTTGAGCACCGCATCGTAAGCCGGCAGGACCAACGGGATATCGAGCAGACGGCGGGCGTCGGCCTCATGCGCCTCGAACAGGGCACGCAGCATTGTGGCATCCCCGTGCTCAAATCCGTAGGCCGAGTGCTGCCGCTCCTCCTCGCGGCGGAGCGACCCATAGGTCACGCCGGGAGCCCAGGTCAGATCGAATACCGACGCCTTGCGCTGCAGGAACATGGCCAGCCGTTCCAGGCCGTAGGTCAACTCGACCGAGATGAGATCCAGATCGAGCCCTCCCATCTGCTGGAAGTAGGTGAACTGGGTGATCTCCTGACCGTCCAGGAACACCTGCCAGCCCACACCCCACGCGCCCAGCGTGGGAGCTTCCCAGTCGTCTTCGAGGAAGCGGACGTCGTGATGGTCCAGCCGCAGGCCCAGCCGCTCCAGGCTGGCCAGGTAGAGCGCCTGCACCCGATCGGGCGCGGGCTTGAGAATCACCTGGTACTGGTAGTGCTTGTACAACCGGTTGGGGTTCTCGCCGTAGCGTCCGTCCACAGGTCGCCGGCTGGGCTGAACATACGCCACGCGCCAGGGCTGGGGCCCCAGGGTGCGGAGGAACGTGGCCGGATGTAGCGTGCCGGCGCCCACCTCGACGTCGTACGCTTCCTCCAACACGCAGCCCTCCCGCGCCCAGAACCGGTCCAGAGCGAGGGTCATCTCCTGGAAGTTGAGTGCCTGCGTGCGCTTTGCCATTGGCATGCACAAGAAGAGAGCCCCGTCTCAGGGACGGAGGCTCCGCGGTTCCACCCTGATTCCCTGGGCGGCCTGATACCCCGAGCCGCACCTGTTCGCACCGTCGTACAGATGCGGCTGCGTGGAATACTTCGCTATTCTATCAATCGCACTGGATCGGGTCAACGCGCCTAGCCGATACCCAGCGGCTCCTCGTCGCGGGAGCACCGGCGAATTGAGGGAACCGGGAGGGCCGAAACCACCGCGGCGGCGGCGAACGCCACCAACCCCGCAACCGCCCACGACATCGGCAGCTCGATCACGTCCGACTCCGTCTTGAGGCGCACAACGGAAGCCGCCCCGGGCTGGACCACGCCGCGGGCTTCGGCAAGGGCAGCGCCCAGGTCTATGATTGCCTTCCGCGCCCGGTCGAGATCAATGTCCATGCGGGTACCTCCTCTCTACTCAACCGCTCAACCACGCTGACTATACCACAGAGAGCGCTCGAACGACCGCGGGAGATCGCAATCGGGTCTCCCAACACGCCTCCGCGTAGCCAAATAGCAGCCCGGCCACAGCGGACCGCACCACGGAGGGGGGCACCAGGCGGCGGACCGCAGACGGCTGCGCATCGAGCAGGAACCGCAGAAGGGCCAGCGCAGCTGCCCCTACCGGGATCGCGCGGGGATCCGCGGATCCGCAGGCGGCGTGCACGCACCCACCCAGCACATTGCTCCAGGCGGCGGCGCCGCGTACACGCTGGCCGCAGGCCGGGCAGCGACTCACCGTGGGACGGTGGCCTGTGAGTGCGAGCAGCCTGGCGGCAAACCACAAACCGGCGCACTCGTGGCCGCCTCCCAGCAGGGTCAGGGCGTCGCGCAGCAGCCCGTAGACGTCGGGGTGCGGGTGCCTCTCCGCCAGGGCGCGGTCCGCCATCTCAAGCACCACGGCTGCGTAGCCCATGCGTTCGAGATCGTTCCGGAGAGCGGCATGGGCATCGAGCACCTCCACCTGGGAGACCACGTCGAGCGTACGGCCTTCTGCCACCAGCGCGCGAAACCGCGTCGGAGGCTCCAGGCGGCCGCCCAGCCGGCTGCGGGGACGCCGCGCGCCCCTGGCCACGAGCACAAGCTTGCCCCGGTCCCGGGAAAGAACCGTAACGAGCCGGTCCGCCTCCCCCAGGTTGCGACGGCGCAGGACGACGGCCTCTATCTTGTAAAGCCCCATTCCTTAGAAGCTCTTCACAAGTAGCATCACGGTCAGTAGGACGAGCAGCACCGTTGTCGTACCGGCTATGAGGTTGGCGCCACGGCTGTTCACCCGGCTCCCCATGAGGCGCCGGTCGTTGACAAGGCGCAGGATGATCACGAGCACCGCCGGCAAGAGGATGCCGTTGAGCGCCTGCGACGCAACCATTACCGGAACGAGGGGCAGCCCCGGCCACAGGACGACGAGCGCGCTGCCGGCCAGCACCGCGAGAAACAGGCCGTAGAATATGGGCGCCTGCGAAAAGGAACGGTCCAGACCGGCCTCCCAACCGAAGGCCTCGCACACCGCGTAGGCGGTGGACAAGGGGATGATCGCAACCGAGAAAATGGCGGCGTTGAGCAGACCCAAGGCAAACAGGAGGGAAGCATACTCCCCGGCCAGCGGGGCCAGGGCACGCGCCGCGTCCTCGGCCCGCTCCACCTGGATGCCATGAGGGAAGAGCGTGGCAGCGGTGGCGACGATGATCGAGCCCGCGACCAGCGCGGTGATGAGCGCTCCCAGCGTCACGTCCACGCGCTCCAGACGAAGGTCGTCCGCGGTCAAACCCTTGTCCACCACCGATGACTGGTGGTAGAACTGCATCCACGGCGCTATGGTCGTACCTATCAACGCGACCAGCAGGAACACGTATTCGGGCCCGGGCCGCCAGGTGGGCACCACCGCGGAGCGCAATGCCGTGCCCCAATCCGGACGGGCCAGCACGGCTGAGACGACATACAGCACGTACATAGCGGACGCGCCCAGGAAGATGCGTTCAACCAGCCGGTAGCCCCCGCGCAACACCAGAACGGCCACTGCCACCGTCACGATCGGAACGCCCACCATGCGCGGCAGCCGGAAGATCTCCAGGCTACCGGCCACGCCCGCGAAGTTCCCGATCGTATTGGCCACGTTGGCCAGCAACAGCGCGCCCATGATCGCGGCGGCCGCCCGGATCCCGAACTGCTCGCGTATGAGGTCGGCCAGTCCCATGCCGGTCACCGCGCCCATGCGCGCCACCATCTCCTGGATGACGATCAGGGCGATCAAGGCGACCGGAAGGGACCAGAGCAGGGCGTAGCCAAAATGGGCGCCGGCGGTCGAGTACGTGGCGATGCCGTTGGCATCGTTGTCCACGGCCGCGGTGATTATCCCGGGGCCCGCCACCGTGAGGAACAGCGCGAGGCCCATCCAGCGGCGTCTGAGCCAGGGCAAGCCCGCCTACCTCCGCCGCAGTCTGCGGAGACGTTCCAAGCGTCGCGGCATTCGCCCGCCCAGGCGCTCGGCCAGGAGATCCATGACGTCGTCCACCAGAACGGTGCCTAGGAGGCGGTCCTCGGCGTCCAGCACCGGTACGGCCAGGAGATCGTACTTTATCAGCAACGCCGCGGCCGCCTCATCGCTCTCGTCCGAGCGCACCGCTATCACCTCGGGAGAGACGATCTCGATCACAGGGGTCTGCGGGTCAGCGATGAGCAGCCCCCTCAGCGAGAGAACACCCGCCAGCTTTCCGGCGGCGTCAACCACGTACATGTAGTAGATCGACTCGGCGTCAGGGGCCATCTCGCGGAGGTGAGCAATCGCCTGGCCCGCGGAGAAGGAGTCCGGTATGGCGATGAAGTTGGGCGTCATGCGCCCACCAGACGATGTCGGCGGGTAGGCGAGCAGCCGGGTGACCTCGGCGCCGGCTTCGGGCTCCATACGGACTATCAGGTCTGAGGCGGTCTCCGCGGGAAGCTCCGCCAGCGCGTCCGCGGCCTCGTCGGGCTCCATCTCCTCCAGGATATCCGAAGCCCGCTCCGCCGGCAGCGACCGCAGGATGTTGGCCTGTACCTCGGGCTCGGCCTCCTCCAGCACCTCGGCCGCATCCTCCTGGCTCAGGGCCGACATGACCTCCATGCGCTCTTCCCGATCCATCTCGGTCAGCAGCTCTGCCAGATCGGCCGGGTGGATTGCCTCCAACCGCTCCCTAGAGATGCGCAGCTTCAGGGGTGTGACCGGTCCGCCCAGCGCGGCCACGACGGTCCACGGCAAGACGTGGTCGGCGAGCGGGCGTCCAAGTCTACGCAGCATGGACCGTACTGCGCCCTCTGCGCCCAGGCGGCGTAGAAGACCGCTCAGCCCTACGTCCACGCCGGTCAGGTGAAGCTCGCCGTCGCCTGGGGAGAGAAACAGGTCGTTGACCTTCACGATCCGCAGGCCGTGGGTGTCCACCACCTGCTTGTCCAGCAGGGCTTCCCTCAGGGGAATCTCGTCGGGCTGCAGGGGGCGCGGGCTGAGGGCGGCCCGTGCGGTGGCGAGCGTGATCGTGGGTTCCAGTGTGCGGACCGCGCTCCAGGGAATCAGCGCGACGCGAGGACGATCTGCGTCAAGCAGTAGGCCGACGATGCGCGGACGTGTCGGATGGACCTCCGCGGCCAGGTCTGCCAGACGCCCCAGCACGAAGCCGTCGGCATCCTGCACCCGCCTGCCCAGCAACCGGCTGAAGGGTATGGATGTGACATGCAAGGGGAGGCTCCTGCGTTGCTTCGTTTGCGCTCATGGAACACCCCACTCAGCCTTTGACTAAATATACGGGCAGCCGTAGAGGATCGTCAAGGAAGGGCGGCCGCGACTCACAACGCGGACCGTCCGGCTAGTGTGGTTTGAGGTGGGAGGAATCGAAGGGAAGACTCAGTAGGTCGTCCAGGCGGAAGGCCCGGGGTGCGCCTCTGGGCCCGGCCACGATAACCTCCCGGATCCCAAACTCGTGCATCACCTGCCGGCAGGCACCGCAGGGCATGGCAGAGGGGGAGTCCGTGACGACGGCCACCGCGCGCATCCGGCGGTGCCCCTCGGCGACGGCGCGGTGGATCGCGACGCGCTCGGCGCACAGTGACAGTCCGTACGACGCGTTCTCCACGTTGCACCCCGAGATCACCGCTCCGGACGCGGTCAGTACCGAGGCCCCCACGGTGTAGCGCGAGTAGGGCGAGTAGGCGCGCCGGCGGGCCGCCCGCGCGGCGCGCACCAGCATCTCGAGTGCGGATCCCGACGTCCGCCGTGAGCCAGCGTCGGAGCGCGACCGCTTCAATCGGGACCGCCCGGCGGCAACTGGCTGACCTCGGCCTGGGGCGGCTCCACAATGCCCGCAGAGATGACGAGCTTCAGAGCGTCCTCCACGCTCATCTCCAGGGGCGTGACCTGGCTCTCGGGCACCAGGCAGAGGAAACCCGTCGTGGGGTTCGGGGTGGTGACCACGAAGACATTGATCACCCTCTCCGCGGTCTTCTGCTGCACTTCGCCTCGCGTCTCGCCCGTGACGAACCCCACGGTGTAGAGGCCCTGCCGCGGCCATTCCACCAGCACGGCCTGCTTGAACGCACCTCGTTTCTGCTGGAGGAGAACACCACTGATCTGCTTGGTGGCCGAGTAAACGATCCTGGCCAGCGGTATGCGCATCATCAACCCATCGAACACCCGCACCACGCGGCCCCCGATGATGTTGCTGGCCAGTGCGCCCGTCGCGAGGATCAGCAGGATCCCGGCCACCAGGCCCAGCCCCGGGATTCGAGTCCCAACCATGTAAGTGAAGATCGGACCCAGCAGGTTGTCGAGGAAGCGAAAGAGAGCCAGCAGGACAAACACGGTGACGCCCACCGGCAGAATCACCAGAAGTCCCGCAACCAGGTGCCTCCGAAAGTGGTGTCGCATCAGTCGTCGGGCTCCGCCCGGGATCCGGCCTTGGTGATCTTCACCTTCTCAATGCGCAGGCCGTCGATACACTCCACCGTGAGCTCGACCCCTTCGTAGGCGACCCGGTCGCCGAGCGCCGGCATGTGGCCCAACCGGCTGTACAAGAACCCGCCGACCGAGTCCACCTCGCCGACCGGCAGCGTAAGCCCCAGAGCCTCGTTCACCTCCTCGATGTGCACCCGCCCGTCGACCAGCGCCTCCCGCTCGTTGACGATCTTGATCGGTGCCTCCTCGGAATCGTACTCGTCCTGGATCGGGCCTACGATCTCCTCCAGGAGATCTTCGATCGTCACGAGGCCTGCTGTGCCGCCGTACTCGTCCACGGCAACGGCCATGTGCATCTTCTTGCGCCGCATCTCCCGGAACAGCTCGTCGACTCGATTGGTCTCATGAACCAGGTAGGCGGGGCGCATGAAGTCTCGCACCTTGCCGACCAGGCGTCCCTCGCGGAATCCCAACAACAGCTCCTTCACGTGCACCAGGCCGACGATGTTGTCGAAGTTGTCGTCGTAAACAGGGATGCGCGAATGTCCGTGCTCCCGGACGATGGACAGCAACTCGTCAACCGGCGCGTCGGCTTCAATGCTCACCATGTCTACCCGCGGAACCATGACCTCGCGTACCACCGTGTCGCCGAAGGAGATGATCGAGTGAATCATCTCCCGCTCCTCTTGCTCCAGGACCCCCTGCTCCTCGCCGATCTGCACGAGCATCTGAATTTCTTCAGACGTCACCAGAGAGGCGTCGGGGTGCACGCGGCCGCCAAACAGCCTGGACAGCAGATTCGTAACGAAAGAGATGAGGAGGATCAAGGGCGCCAGCAGCACCGATAGCCACGTGACGGGACGGGCCGTGGCGAGTGCAACCCCGTCGGCGTGCTGCGCCGCGATGGACTTGGAGACGATCTCCACAAGCAGGATGAGGAAGGTCGAGAACACGAAGGCCGCCAGTGATCCGTACTCCGCCCCCAACAGCCCAATGAACGCCGTGGTCGCTACGACGATCAGACCGGTGTTCACGACGTTATTGCTGATCAGCAGGGCCGACAGGATGCGGGCCGGGCGCTTGATCAGGCTGAGCGCGGTGCGGGCAGCGCGGTTACCCTTCTCCTCAAGATTCCGGAGCCTCAGGCGGTTGGCGGCGAACAGCGCCGTCTCCGCACCCCAGAAGAACGCCAGGAGCAGCAATAGGAATCCAACAAGGGCCAGCGTACCCGCATAACTTGACGCGTCCAAGGAGAGTTTTGCCTGCCTTCTTGGCCTGGCGACAGCCCAATCGCCTTGATTATATCACAGACCTACCGTCGCGAACCGGCCTGCCAAATGGCCAGAGCCGCGCAGATCAATACCCCAAGCAGTGCAACTACCCGGCCGGCGAACAGGGCATCGGCGCTGCCCATACCGATCGCGATCGCCACCGGCGGTCCCAGAGTGACGACGCCCACGAGGGCGGCGCCTACCGCAGCAACCAGCACCGCCGCCGCGCTCATGTCCTTGGCCCGCCCGCCCAGTGCATCGTGCCGGCCGCCGGCGTGCATATCCACCACCGCCTCCACCGCCGTGTTCAACAGCTCAACGGCCAGCACGCCGGCCATCGCCACAATGAGAACGGCGGTATCCGAGGCCGGCAGCTCCAGCCACATCACCGCGGCAGAGGCCGCGCACGCGACGAGAACGTGAATCCTCATGGTTCGTTGGGAGACCATGGCCGCCACCAGCCCACGGCCCGCGTACTCAAAACTCTGCCACAGGGTGTGCCGCATGTTCCAACCCTACCCTCCTGCTCCGAAGATCCGCTCCAGTATCTGTCGCTCGCGCGCCCGCATCACCCCTGCGTCCCGCGCCGCGTGGTCGTCGTAGCCACGCAGGTGGAGAAGGCCGTGCACCAGCAGCAGCACCACCTCCCGGCGGACCGGCCAGCCGGCGTCCCGCGCCTGGGCACGGGCCCGTTCCACCGAGATCACGATCTCACCCAGCACGGGGCCGCGGGAGGCCGTCTCCCCCGGGGAAGTCCGCGCTGCCGAGGGGGCCGGCTCACCCGGGAACGCCAGCACGTCGGTAGGCCCCCGGTGACCCAGAAACCGGCGGTTGAGCCGGCTGATCATGGCGTCGTCCACAAGGGCGACCTCAATCTCAGCCCTGCGGGGACACCGCGTGGCCCTCATCGCCGACAGAGCCGCCTCCCGAAGCAGGCTCAGGGGGATTGAGTGCCGGACGCCTGCCGCCACGATGTGGACCCGCATCAAGCCCCCTCAGCGCGCCTTGGCCGGGCGGTCGCGGCGTCGCCGCGCCAGTTCCCCCTCGAGATCAGGGTACTCCAAGCGCGGGTGAAGCACCCCTGCCAGGATCCGCACGAACGCAGCGGCGATCCGGCCCAGGTCGCGAAAGGTCAGGCCGCACTCGTCGAGCTGGCCGTCCTCGAGCTTGTCTCGGATGATCCTCCGCACCGCGTCCTCCAGCCGGTCCGGGGTGGGCCGGTTAAGAGACCGGACTGCCGCCTCTGCCGCGTCGGCCAGCATCACTACGGCCGCCTCCGAAGTTTGGGGCTTGGGCCCCTCGTATCGAAACGCGAACTCGTCCAGGGGGTCTCCGCGTTCCAGGGCCTGGTGGTAGAAGTACGTCAGCAGCGCGGTGCCGTGGTGTTGGGGGATGAAGTCGGCCACAGGCTGGGGAAGGCCGTACTCGCGCGCGAGGTCCATCCCGTCCCGGACGTGGGCGCTGACGGTGAGCGCCGAGAGGCTCGGCGTCATCTTGTCGTGGGGATTATCTATACCGCCCTGGTTCTCTACGAAGAACGCCGGCCGGCGAAGCTTGCCGATGTCGTGGTAGTAGGTGCCCACGCGAGCCAGCAGCGCATCGGCACCCACGGCCTCGGCCGCGGCCTCGGCCATGTTGGCCACCATGAGGCTGTGGTGGTATGTCCCGGGTGCCTCCAGTTGGAGACGCCGGAGCAGGGGGTGCGCCGGGCTGGCCAGCTCCAGGAGCTTGATCGGGGTGATCAACCCAAAGAACTGCTCCAGAAAGGGAAGGACCCCAACGGTGACGACCGCCGCGAGCAGGCCGCTGCCAAAGGCGTAGGCGGCGTTGGTCGCAATGGCCGGGTAGATGCGCAGACCCTCCAGCAGCCCGGTGGCCAGGGCGGCGATCGCGCTGGAGGCGCCCACGAGTAGCCCGGCGGCGCCGAAATCAGACCGGTGGTGGACCCGACGGCAGGCAAAGACGCCGACCAGGCCGCCGATGAACACAATCACAACCGTCGGGAACTGCTGTTCGGCGGCAAGGCCAACCAGGACGGCGAAAGCTGCGGACGAGAACAGGGCCGGCCTGGGACGCAACAGTATGGACAGCAGCATCGCCCCTGCCGGCGCAGGAGCCAGGTAGTTACTGAAGCGGGGCGCACCGAAGACCTGCGCGAGGCCAAGCGTGCCGATCGCCACCAGGCTCCAGAGGACCAGGAGCCGGTCGGTCTCCCAGATATCGCGCTGGTGTTGCCACAGATAGATCCCGGTCACGCCCAGCACCAGTCCCACAACTAAAGCCGCACCGGCGAGGGCGGTCCAGGCTATCCCCGCAGGGAGGTAGTCCAGACCGATGATCAAGACCAGGCAGAATAGGGTCGCCAGACCTATCAGAACCCGCCTCATCCACATGGGGCGGATCAGCGAGGAGGCCCTCATGACGGCGGTGCCCCGGATGGGCCCTCGGCCCGGGTGGCCTCGAACCGCTCGTAGGCTCGCACGATCGTCTGGACCAGCTCGTGCCGCACGACGTCCCCCTCGGTGAGCTCGACGAAAGCGATCCCCGGCAGCCCCTTAAAGATCTCGCGCGCCTCAACCATGCCCGAGGCCCGATCGCGTGGGAGGTCAATCTGCGTGATGTCTCCGGTGACGACCGCCTTGGATCCGAACCCCAACCGCGTCAGGAACATCTTCATCTGCTCCCGGGTGGTGTTCTGCGCTTCGTCCAGGATTATGAAGGCATCGTTGAGGGTCCGGCCGCGCATGAACGCCAGGGGCGCCACCTCGATCACCCCGCGCTCGCTGAGCCGTACGAACCGTTCGGGCCCGACCATCTCGTAGAGGGCATCGTAGAGCGGGCGCAGATAGGGATCTACCTTGGCTGCAATGTCTCCGGGCAGGAACCCAAGCTTCTCCCCCGCCTCGACCGCCGGTCGTGTCAGCACGATCCGCTGCACGCCGCGGGCGCGCAGCGCAACCGCCGCCATGGCTACCGCCAGGTAGGTCTTGCCGGTACCTGCCGGGCCAACTGCAAAGGTTAGGTCGTGGTGCTTCATGGCCTCGACGTACGCCCGCTGCCCACTCGTACGCGGGACGACCTGCTTGCCTCCGGCGGTAACGACAAGTGTCTCGCCCCCCAGCGTTACCTCCCCGGCCGCACCTGGGGCCTGACCCCGGCGCAGGATACGGCGTACATCTGAAGGGAGCACCACCTGCCCGGACCTGGCGGTAGCGATCAACTGTCCGAGCATCCGGACGGCCGAATCCACCTGGGCGGGCGAACCGCGAACTGCCAGCGCATCGCCGCGAATTGCAACCGACGCTCCGGTCTCCTCCTCAACGATCCGGAGGAGCGCGTCTTGCTGCCCGAGCACGGCCACGATGTCGGTGCCGTGGGGAAGGGGAACTGTGACTTCGCTTGTACCAGGCTGCGCCAATCGGGCCTCCTGTTGCGACCAGCTTCGGCAGCCGGCAGGGGCCCTCCTCCCAAGGGAACCGCCTCAGCTGAGCGCGCGGAGCCGGCGCAGGAGGGCGGCGCGCTGACCAAGTCGGCGCGGTACTACCAGGATGGTGTTGTCGCCGGCCACGGTTCCGGCGACCTCGGGCCAGGCAGCCACATCAATGGCCTCTGCCACGGCGCCGGCGCTGCCGAAGGTGGTCTTGACCAGCACAAGACCGCTGCCCTCCTCCACGTTCACCAGGTAGTCGGCGAAGGCGCGGCGCAGCCTGGCCTCGGCCTCACCGGCCGGTGGGCGTGCCGGCGCAGGAGCCTGGTACCGGTAGCCACGGACGCCGGTCTGGACCTTGATCAGACCGAGGCGCCGGATGTCCCGTGAAACGGTGGCCTGCGTTATCTTGACGCCGGCACGACGCAGCGCCGTCACCAACCCCGACTGAGTCCTGATAGGGTGGCGGGCAACGATCTCAAGCAGGAGGCGGTCCCTCTTCCGCACAGATAGGCCTCCTATCCTGGGGCGGCGCTCAACAGGCAGGCGATGGCTACCTGTTGAGCAGCCCGAACCTGGATGAGCCAGCAGCGCTGCACCCCCAGCGCGGCGCGGGCCGACTCCATGGCCTGGAGGACCCTTGCGGGCGCCGTCCCCCCGGGCACATCCTTGGAAGCGACGGCGCCCTCGGGGGTGACCGCGTCCAGCACACCGTCGTCAAACTCCGGGGAGATCCGGCGGTAGCCCTCCATCGGCAACTCCCACAGTTCGCAGCCGGCAATCTCGGCCGCGCGCACAACCTGGCCGGCTAGGCAATGCGCCTCGCGGAATGGGACCCGGCGCCGCACCAGGTAGTCAGCGACCTCGGTGGCGGTGAGGTGCCCGCCCCGCAGGGCCTCCCTCATCCGGCCCGGCTGGATCACCATCCGCTCCACCACAAGGGTCATCGCGGCAAGCGCCATCCCGGCCGAGCGGAAAGCAGTGAGCACAGGTGCCTTATCCTCCTGGAGGTCACGGCTGTAGCCAAACGCCACACCCTTCTGAACCACCGCCAGCGTTACCAGCGGGCCCAGGACCACCCCGGCCTGGGCCCGTACCAGCTCTAGGAGATCGGGGTTCTTCTTCTGGGGCATCAAGCTGCTGCCGGTGGCGAGGGCATCGGGCAAGCTGATGAACCCAAACTCCCGGGTGGCCCACAGCACCAGCTCCTCGGCCCAGCGCGACAGGTGAACAAGCAGCCCGGTCACCGCCGCCACCGTCTCGAACACGAAGTCCCGGTCGCCGGTGGCATCAACGCTGTTCTCGCTGATTCCAGCAAACCCCATGAGCTCGGCCTGTCGCGCACGTTCCAGGGGGTAGCCTGTACCGGCGATCGCACCGGACCCCAGGGGGGAGGCGTCAAGACGCCGGTAGGCGTCGCGCAGGCGCCCGGCATCCCGGCCCAACATCCAGAAGTAGGCCAGCAAGTGGTGGGCCAGCACCACGGGCTGGGCGCGCTGGAGGTGCGTATAGCCCGGAACCAGCACGTCAACCGCCCCGCGGGCTCGCTCCAGGAGTGCCTCCTGAAGCGAGCTCACCGCCTCGACCAGGCAGGTGATTCGATCCCTGAGGTCGAGGCGCATTGCGGTCACGACCTGGTCGTTCCGACTGCGGCCGGTGGGCAGCCAGCCGGCTGCCTGGCCAAGCCTGGCGGTCAGGGCGGCCTCGATGAAGGAGTGCACGTCCTCGAACCCGTCCCCGGGGACCAGCGTGCCGGCCTCGGCCTCATCCAGCATCTGGCGGAGCGCCCGCGCCAGATCCGCCGCTGCCGGCGGCGGGACCACGCCTGCCTCGGCCAGGGAGGTCAGGTGCGCCAGGCTGGCCAGCAGATCCCACCTCAGCAGATGCCGGTCCACCGGAAGCGAGGTGAGGAGCGGACCGACGCGGGGGTCCGGAGGCTCCGTGAACCGCCCTCCCCACATCAGGTAATGGGTGTCGGGATCAGCCGGCCTGGTCACGTTGACTCCGCACGAGGTGCGGGTTGGCCTGGGCGAAGACCCTGGTCGGCAGTCCCCACAGCGCGATGAAACCTCCGGCCTGCCGCTGATCGTAGACCTTGTCCTCGCCGAACGTCGCCAGTTCAAGGTTGTAGAGTGAGTGCGGGGACTTCCGGCCGACCGGCAGGACGCTACCCTTGAACAGGCGCAGGCGTACGGTCCCGGTGACGGTCCGCTGAGTAGATACAACGAAGGCATCGAAGGCCTGCCGCAGTGGGGAGAACCACTGGCCGTAGTAGATCAACTCGGCGTACCGCTGGGCGATCTGGATCTTGTGGTGGGCACAGTCGCGCTCGACGGTGATCGCCTCGAGGTCGTGGTGGGCGGCCGTCAGCACTGTCCCTCCGGGCGTTTCATAGACGCAGCGGACCTTCATGCCCACCAGCCGGTTCTCCACGATGTCCACGCGGCCGATCCCATGCCGACCGGCCAGCGCGTTCAGGCGCTCGATGAGGGTCAGGGGGTCAAGCCGCATGCCGTCCAGGCCGACCGGCCTGCCGGTCTCGAACTCAATCTCCACGTAGTCGGGCGCATCGGGCGCGGTGCGGGGGTCGGCGGTGTACTGGTAGAGGTCGTGCGGCGGCTCGGCCCAGATGTCCTCCAGTATTCCTCCCTCGCTGCTGCAGTGCCAGAGGTTGCGGTCCACGCTGTAGGGCTTGGCCAGAGTTGTCGTCACAGGCACGCCGCGTGCCGCGGCGTACTCGATCGCCTGATCGCGCGATCGGATCTGCCACTCCCGCCAGGGCGCTATCACGCGCAGGTGCGGGGCGAGCGCCTGGTAGGCCAGCTCGAATCGAACCTGGTCGTTGCCCTTGCCCGTGCAACCGTGGGCCAGGGCATCGGCACCTTCGGCGAGCGCAGTCTCGACCTGCGCCTGCGCAATCAGCGGTCGTGCCAGCGCGGTGCCCAGTAGGTACCGTCCCTCGTAGACCGCACCCGCCTGGACCATGGGCACGATGTGGTCGGTCACGAAGGCCCGCCGCACGTCCACCACGTGCGCGGACGATGCGCCGCTGGCGAGCGCCTTGGCACGGATCGCATCGAGATCCTCGCCCTGGCCAACGTCGGCGATCACCGCCATAACCTCGCACCCGTACGTCTCCCGCAGCCAGGGTATGGCAATCGAGGTGTCCAGTCCTCCTGAATACGATAGCGCCACCTTCCCGATCTCCATTACAGCGCCCCTTCCCTAGAGCTGCTTCCGAGCGTAGGTGCTACAGAACCGGCGCCCCCGTGCCGGCAGGCGCCTGGGATGCCTCCAGCACGCGGCCCAGGATTTCCAGCGCCTGCTCTATCTCGGGTTGTTGCACCACGAGCGGTGGCGCGAACCTCAGCGCCGTGGGCGCCACCGCGTTGACAAGCAGACCGGCCTGCCGACACGCGTCCACCACCGGTGCGGCTTCGCCGTTAAGCTCCAGCGCCAGCAGGAGCCCCCGTCCGCGCACCGCCTTTGCCCGGCCTCCGGCCACCAGTGCCCGAAGCCCTGCCGCAAGAACCGCGCCCATGGCTACGGCGCGCTCGGCCAGGCGCTCACCCGAGATGACCTCGAGGACCGCCAGGGCAGCGGCGCAGGCGAGCGGGTTCCCGCCGAACGTGCTGCCATGATCGCCTGGAGAGAATGCGGCCGCGGACTCCCTGGCCAGCATCGCCCCGATGGGAAACCCGCCTCCCAGTCCTTTGGCCAGGGTGAGGACGTCGGGGACGATGCCGTACTGTTCATAAGCGAAGAGGGTTCCTGTACGGCCTATCCCGGTCTGCACCTCGTCGAGCATGAGCAGCAGCCCGCGCTCGTCGCACAGGCCGCGCACCCCGGTGAGGTACTCGAGGGTTGCGGGCTGGATACCGCTCTCGCCCTGGATCGGCTCGAGCAGTACCGCGCACGTGCGTTCGGTAACCGCCGCCCGAGCGGCCTCCAGGTCGTTGAACGGCACGGGCACGAATCCCGGCGGAAGTGGGGAAAAGGGTTCCTGATACTTGGGCTGCATCGTCGCCGCCAGCGTGGCCATGGTGCGACCGTGGAAGGACTGGTGTGCGACAATGATCTCATAGCGGTTCGCGCCATCGCGCTTTCCCCACTTCCGCGACAGCTTGATCGCCGCCTCGTTGGCCTCGGCCCCGCTGTTGCAGAAGAAGGCTCGATCGCAGGCCGAGTGTTCTACGAGCCACTGTGCCAGATGCGCCTGCTCGGCAATGTGGTAAAGGTTTGACACGTGCAGCATTCTCGCGGCCTGGGCCTGAATCGCCGCCACCAGAGCCGGGTGAGCATGACCCAACGCGCTGACCGCGATCCCGCCGATGAAGTCCAGATAGCGCCTGCCCTCTAGGTCCACCAACCAGACGCCCTCGCCGTGGGAAAAGGCCACGGGGGCGCGTCTGTAGGTCGTCATCAGGTACTGCTGCGTTAAGGCGATCGTCTGTTCCGTGGTCATGCCTCACCCTGCCTGCATCGTGATCATTGTGCCGATTCCGTCTTCGGTGAACAGCTCTATCAAGAGCGCATGCGGTGTGCTGGTACCGATGATGTGGGCGCTGGGCACCCCACGGTCCAATGCGTCCAGACAGGCCTCCACCTTGGGGATCATGCCGCGCGAGATAGTGCCGTCGGCCATCAACTGCCGGACCTCTGCTACCGACAGGGTGGAGAGCATCTCCTGCTCGCCAGGACCGGTGCGCATCACGCCGGGTACATCGGTCAGAATAACGAGCTTGCTCGCGCCCAGCGCCGCTGCCAGCGCGCCGGCCGCGTGGTCCGCGTTGAGGTTGAGGCTCTCCCCGCCCTCACCGACCCCAACCGAAGCGAGCACCGGTATGTGCCCGGCGTCGCTGATCGTCTGGATGATTGCCCCTTGAACCCCGACCACCTCACCGACGAAGCCGAGGCCCTCCGGCGCCTGAAGCCGTCGCGCCTGCAGTAGTCCGGCATCCTTGCCTGACAGCCCGACCGCACTACCACCGGCGCTGCAGATCATTGTTACCAACGCCTTGTTGGCGCGTCCGGCCAGGACCATTTCGACGATCTCCATGGTCTCGGCGTCGGTGACGCGCAGCCCCTGAACGAACCGCGTTTCCTTTCCGAGCCGGTCGAGCATTCGCGTTATCTCGGGGCCACCGCCGTGCACCAGCACCGGGTTGATGCCGGCGCCCTTGAGAAGCACCAGATCCTCGACGACGGTGCCGGCGTCGCCGGCGTTGAGCACGCTGCCCCCGTACTTCACGACCACGGTCTTGCCGCGCCAGGCAGCGGCGTACCGCAGCCCGGACGCGAGCATGTTTCCCTCTGATACCGGATCAGCAACTGGCATCGGCTACTCTTCCTCCTTGCGGTTCACGACAGGTAACCGCTGTTGATCTTCACGTAGGTCTCCGATAGATCGCAGGTCCATCCTGTGAAGGTGCCTACTCCCAGACCCAGATCAATCGTCACGCGGACCTCGGACGCCTTCACCACCAACCCGGCCGAAGGATAGGCCTCTGGAATCCCAACGCCCCCGCGTACTACCCAAACATCGCCGATGGCGATGGCCAGCCGGTCGGGCGCGACCTCCGCGCCGCTCCGGCCCAGCGCCGCGGAAATCCGGCCCCAGTTGAGCTCCGCGCCGTGGAACGCGGTCTTGACCAGGGGTGAGGTCATCACGGCGCCGGCCGCGAGGCGGGCGTCGGCGTCGGACGCCGCACCCCGCACCGCCACCTCCACCACCCTAGTCGTCCCCTCGCCGTCTTTGACGATCAGCCGCGCAAGCCGACCGGCCACGTCGGTGAGGCCGGACAGGAACGCCTCGTAGCGCACTCCGCTCTCGGCCAGCGGAGCCACGCCGGCAGCACCGTTGGCAAGCAGGAAGACGCTGTCGCTGGTGCTGGTATCGCCGTCCACGCTGATGCAGTTGAAGGACCGGCCCACGGCGTTCCGTAGAGCAGCCCGCAGGGCGGCCGCCTCAACCGGGGCGTCGGTGGTCATGATGGCGATCATCGTGGCCATGTTGGGATGGATCATTCCCGCGCCCTTCGCGATGCCGCCGATGGTCACCACGCCGTCACCCAGATCAACCTGAGCGGCCGCGGTCTTGGGAAACGCGTCGGTGGTCATGATCGCACGGGCCGCGGCCATGCCGTCGGAGCCCAACGCTGCCACCAGTGCCGGCATACCCGCGGTGATGCGCTCGACCGGAAGCGGGCGGCCGATGACCCCGGTGCTGGCCACCACCACCAGGTCCTCGGGCATGCCCAGCGCGGCGGATGCGGCCGCGGTCATAGCCCGCGCGTCAACATCGCCCCTCTCTCCGGTGCAGGCGTTGGAGTTGCCGCTGTTCACCAGCACCGCCTGCGCGCGGCCTGACGCGAGCCTCGACTCACTCAGGATGACCGGCGCAGACCGCATCTTGTTCGTGGTAAACGTCCCGGCCGCGGTCGCGGGTAGATCCGAAACCACCAGCGCCAGGTCGGGCTGGCTGGGCTTGAGCCCGCAGTGGATCCCTGCCGCGCGATACCCGAAGGGACTGGTCACGGTTCCATCCATCATGATCCTCACACTCCTATAGTCACCCGCGATGACGCCGGCCCTGGATATTCGTCAGAAAGATCAGGGATAGAGCGGCGGTTCCCGCAGCCCTGCATTTTCGGGGAACCCGCACATCAGGTTCATGTTCTGGATCGCCTGGCCGGCCGCGCCCTTGACCAGATTGTCGAGCGCGGCCATCGCGATGACCACGCCGGCGTGCGAGTCCACGCGCACCGCAACGTCACAGTAGTTCGACCCGTAGGTGGCCTTGGTCTCCGGAAGCCCGCCGTGGAGAACCCGCACGAACGGCTCGGAGGCGTAGGCGTCGGCGAGGATCCCCTCTGCCTCCGCGGTGGTAAGGGCGCGGGTGGGCCGCATGTAAACCGTGGCAAGGATCCCCCTGGTCATGGGGATAAGGTGAGGGACAAACGCCACCGCCACAGGAACGCCCGCGACTCCCGACAGCTCCTGCTCGATCTCCGGCGTGTGCCGGTGACCCACGACGTTGTAGGGCTTGACGTTCTCGTTGACCTCGCAGAAGTGTGTGCCCAGCGACGCGCCGCGACCGGCCCCCGAGACGCCCGACTTCGCGTCCACGACAATACCCTCAGAGAGCACCGCGCCGGCCTTCAAGAAAGGCGCTATCGCTATCAGCGCCGCGGTCGGGTAGCAGCCGGGATTGCCGACGATCCGCGAGGCGCGGATACGGTCGCGGTGCAGCTCGGGCTGGCCGTAGACCGCGCCCTCGAGGAGCTCGGGGCACGCGTGGGCGGCCTTGTACCACCTCGCGTAGGTTGCCGGGTCGTGGAACCTAAAATCGGCGCCCAGGTCCACCACCTTCACCCGCGGACCCAGCTTGGGGACCATCGTCATGGCGATCCCGTTGGGCAGGGCGATGAAGGCGACGTCGGAATCGGCGCCGATGGCATCGAGGTCCGCGTCCTCCGTGACGTGCGGGACGAAGCCGCGCAGGTTGGGGAAGACCTCGCCGTAGGCCTCTGACTTGCGGCTCTCCGCCGTCAAGTGGACCAGCGTTACGTCAGGGTGGCCGACCAGGAGACGGACTAGCTCTCCGCCCCCGTATCCGGATGCGCCGATGATGCTGACCCGTGTCTTCATAGACTCTTTATACATCGAGGTGCATGAAAGTGCAAGGGGCAGTTTAGGTCTGGGGGCGGAGCAATCGCTCGTAGAGCAGCATGGCGGTCGCGACCAATCCGGCGGTCTCGGTGCGCAGGACCAGCGCGCCGAGCGAGACCGCCTGACCGCCGACGGCGCGGGCAGCGGTGAGGTCCCCCTCGGTGAGCCCGCCCTCGGGCCCGATCAGAACGGCGGCCGTGTGGAACGGGCGTGCCGCCACAACCTCGCCGATCGGGCGGGCCTCGTGTTCCCATGGCACGACGAACAGATCCACCGGACCCAGGGCCGCCAGCGCCTCCGGGAGCCGCGCGGGCGCGTGGATCTCCGGGGTATCGCCCCGCCCGCACTGCCTGGCCGCTTCCTGCGCCACCCGGCGCCAGCGGTCCACGCGAACCGCACTCGGTTCAACCACCGTGCGATCGGTGTGGACCGGATGGATGGCGGAGAGCCCTATCTCGGTGCCCATCCGCACGACCAGATCCATCTTGGCGCCGCGCGGTATGCCCTGGATCAGTGAGATCTCCACGGGCCGCCGTGAGACGGACGGTGGTCCGGTGCGCCGGGCGATAACGCCCGAGGGACCAACCTCGATAATCTCCACCTCCGCCTCGCGGCGGCCGTCGAAGACGACCAGCCTGGCACCGGGTCGCAGCCGCAGCACCCTCGCGATGTGGTGCGCTTCGCGCGGCGCGAAGGAAAAGGACTCCTGATCGAGTGCCTGCGCCGCGGCGTAGAAGCGGCGGCGCGTCAAGGCCGTCCTGCCACGGCATGCACGGCGTGCACGGCGCGCCAGCCGCGCCGCGCCTCTGTCCCGACGACGCGCAGCCCGGACACCTGGGCCAGGCGCGCAACCTCGGCGACGCGCGCAGGGCCGAAGCCGCCCCCCACGAACCGTCCCCCTGGAGCCAAGCACCGCCCGACGTGGGGGAATACGCCTGCAAGGATCTCCGGCGTGAGATTCGCCACAATCAGGTCCGCGCGCAGGCGCACGCGACTCAGGCCTGACGCGCGCCGAACCGTAACAATGCGCAGAACGCCATTGGCGCGCGCGTTGGCGCGGGCTATGGATGCTGCGACATCGTCGTCGTCAATCGCCAACACCCGCCGCGCGCCCAGGCGCGCGGCCGCTATGGCCAGGATACCCGAACCGGTGCCGAGGTCGAGCACCGTCTCGCCGCCATGCACGTAGCGCTCCACCGCGGCCAGACAGAGTTGGGTCGAAGGGTGCTCGCCGCTGCCGAAGGCCTGCCCTGCATCGAGCCTGACCAGTACCTGTCCTGGGCGTATCCTGGACCGCATCCAGGTGGGCTGCACCGTAATGCGGCCGACCCGCACCGGCTTCGCGTGCGCCCGCCACATCTTGACCCAGTCCGTGTCGCCTACCACGCGCACGCCTATGGTACCGGAGGCCGCCTCACGCGCGAGTGCGCGCCTGAGGCGAGAGAGAGAGCTGCGACCGGCTCTGGTGGAGGGCAGGTAGACACGCAACACCCGACGGCCTCGGCCAGGCCTTGCGCTCTCGGAAAACCCAGCCGGGCAGTGCCCCAGCAGGCAGTCACCCGCCATCTCGGAATCCTGGAGCGGAACGTCCACGGAGATCTCGATCCAGCGCATCGTGGTAACCCGCCGCCCAAACCTACTTGAGCAGATCCTGCATCTTCTTGAGGATCGGCTTACGCTTGCCCTTCCGCTTTTCGTCTCCCTGCGGGCGCTCGCCGCCGAGGCGCGCGAGCTCCTCGATCAACGCCCGCTGCTCGCGCGTCAGCCGCGTCGGGATGGCAACCCGAGCCGTCAGGTGCAGGCTGCCGCGGCCGCCGCGAAGGTCGGGCAGTCCCCTGCCCCGCACCGAGATCGTCGCGCCCGGCTGCGTGCCGGCCGGCACCGTCACCGGAACCGTGCCGTGTATGCCTGGGAACTCCACCTCGTCGCCCAACGCGGCCTGCGTCATGGTGAGTTCGATGTCACGGTAGAGGTCTCGCCCGCGACGGGCAAACACCGGGTGCGGCGCAACGTGCACAACCACGAAGAGATCGCCGCGGCCTCCCCCGCGCACGCCGGCTTCGCCCTCTCCGGACAGGCGCAGGTGCATGCCGTCCTCCACCCCGGCGGGGATGGTTACCGTGATCTCCCGCCTGGCCTCTGACCGACCCGCGCCACGACAGCCCGCGCACGGACGGACGATGTAGGTACCCGTCCCTCCACACCGGCCGCACGTCATGACCTGCGTCAGATGGCCGAAGACCGTGCGCTGCGCGTGGCGGACCTCTCCGGTCCCTTGGCAGGACGGACAGCGCTCTGGGCTCGATCCCTGCTCAGCTCCGGTGCCGAAGCAGACCGGGCAGGTCTCAAGTCGATCCAAGGTGATGCGTCGCTCCACGCCTGAGGCAACCTCCTCAAGGGTCACCTCCAGGTCGTAGCGCATGTCGGAACCCCGCTGGGGCCCTTCCCTCTCAGCCCTATCAGGCCTGCCGCGGCCGCCGAAGAACATCTCAAAGAGATCCTCGAAGGGGCCGGCGGCGCCGCCGAAGGGACCGGCCTCCGAACCCACCTGGCCAAACCGATCGTACTGGCTGCGCTTCACCGGGTCGCTCAACACCGCGTAGGCCTCGTTGACGTCCTTGAAGCGCTCCGTGGCGTGGGGATCGTCGCGCCGGATATCCGGGTGAGTCTCTCTCGCTAGCCGGCGGTAGACCTGCTTGATCTCTTCCTGACTGGCCCGGCGGTCAACACCGAGGATCTCGTAGAGGTCTCTAGAATCCATGTGCACGGTTGTGTCGGCGGGATGGAGGCCGGAGCCCTAAGCCGACGGCCTCATTGCCTCGCTGAGGCTTTCCGCAACGCATCGCACCGCGGTGACGGCGCTGCGGTAACGCATCCGCGTAGGCCCGAGGATGCCGACGGTGCCGCCGCGCCGGTCGCCCGCCCGGTAGGCCGCCATGATCAGGCTGCAGGCGCGGAGCTGCTCGTGCGGGTTCTCCTCGCCGATGAGGATCCAAACCCCTTCCTCGGGCACCGCGGCCAGCACGCGGTCCAGCACCGATTCGTCTTCAAGAGCCTCGAACAGCCGGGTCGCCCGATCCGGGCTCTTGAACTCCGGCTCCGCCAGGAGGTGGCGGGCGCCCGCGACCCGAATCTGCGGCCGCATCCCCCGCGCCAGGTCCCGCCATAGCCAGGCCTTGACCTCCTCCAGCCAGCGGTGGTGATGGGAGGCCTCGCCGAGAACCTGCTCCAGGCGCTGGTGGGTCAGGGCTCCTACTCGGGAACCCTGCAGCCGGTGGGTAATTGCCCGCGACAGGTGCTCGAGATCGTCGGGCATCACTCCCTCAGGGAGCTCAATTGAACGTCCCTGCAGCGCCCCGGCGTCCGTGGCAATCACCGCGAGCGCGCGCCGTTCGCCCAGCGGCACCAGGTGCAAAGAACTGAACATCTGCTCCGCCAGGCCCGGCGCCGCCACGACCGAAGCGTACCCGGTCATGCCGGCGAGCACGCGCGCGGCCTCGTTGGCCACATCGCCGGGCTCCTCGACCGGATCGCCCAGCCGGCGGCGTATCTTCTGGCGCGCCGAGCCACTGAGCGGGTCGGCCTTTGGCAACATGTCCACGTAGACTCGGTATCCCCGGTCCGTGGGGATCCGGCCGGCGGAGGTGTGCGGATGAGTAAGCAGGCCCAGTTCTTCCATGCTGGCCAGGGCGCTGCGTATTGTGGCAGGGCTCACCGCCAGCCGCCCCCGAAGCGCAGCGTGTTCCGAACCCACCGGCTCGGCGGTGCGGACGTGCTCCTCCACAACCGTGCGGAGCAGGATACGCCTGCGGGCATCAAGCTTCAACATCCATCCACCTGCGGCTGGCACTCCTCCGCCCAGAGTGCCAGCGACCGGATTCAGCCTAGCATCGTGGATTTTGGGGTGTCAAGGAACAGGGCGAGCCGACCTGCGCCGCAGGAGGCCCCGTACGAGCGTGAGTTCCTCCACGCGCAGCAGGGCGCAGGCTGCCAGGTATACGAAGACCGCTGCGCCCACGCCGACCGCCAGGAACAGCAGGTCCGCGCGTTCCGCGAAGCGTCCGTCCGTGAGCCCGCGTTGCGCGACCATCCATCCCACCCAAACAGCAGATGCGGCAGCTACCAGGACGCGACCGGCCGTACCCACAATCCGACGGGCACCCAGAGGGCCCAGCTCACGCGCCAGCATCCACAGCAGCAACCCCACGTTCGCAAACGCCACCACGGCGGAGGCCAGGGCGATCCCTGCCACGCCCATCCTCTGCATGAAAGCATAAGCCAGGACGGCGTTCAGGAATACCATTGCGCCACCGATGATCACCGGCGTGCGCATGTTCTTGAGGGAGTAGAACGTCCGGGTAACGACGTAGTAGGCCGCCACCGGCACCAGGCCCGCGGCGTAGGCTGCCAGGCACGCGGCCACCACCCCGGTTGCGGCGGGGCCGAACTCGCCGCGCTCGAAGACCAGTTGGACCAGGGGGCGTGCGAAGACGGCAAGGCCGAGCGACACGGGCGCCGTGAGAAACAGGAGGCTGCGCAGCCCCAGCACCGCGGTCTGGCGGAGCCCCACCCGGTCGCCCGCGGAGGCAAGCTGGCTCATTCCCGGGAAGAGCACCGTCGCCACGGATATGGCCAGGATTCCCACCGGCGCCTGGACCATCTCGTAGGCATAATCCAGCGCGGCAACCGCGTTCACGCCGGTTACGACCGGGAGGAGCGACGCGAAGAACCGCCCCACGTAGGCGTTGATCTCCACGATGGCCAGGCCGAGCATCGCCGGCAGCGCCAGCCGCCGCACCGTGCGGATGGCCGGGTGGGACCAGTCGAACTCCGGGCGGTAGCGGAACCCGGCGGCGTGCAGTGCCGGTACCTGAACGAGGAACTGGATGGCGGTCCCGGCCACCCAGGCCACGGCCAGCCCGGTGATCCCCATCCTCGGCCCCAGCATGACCGTCCCGGCAATGATGGCCACGTTGAAGGCCAGCGGAGCCACTGCCGGGGCGGTGAACCGGCGAAGTGCCTGCAGGTACGCGGTGGCGAAGACCGCAAGGGCCAGGAAGAACATTGCCAGGAAGTTAACCCTGGTGAGGGCGACCGTACGGGCGAGCTGCACCGGGTCCCCTGCAAAGCCCGGCGCTGCCAGACGGACCAGCGCGGGTGCGGCAAGCTGTCCGACCACCACCATCCCCACGCCGAACGCCAGGACAAGGGTGAACAGCCGCGAGGTCACCTGACGCATCTCCGACTCGTCGCCTCGTGCGAGGGTGTCAGAGATGGTTGGGATGAGGACGATGCTGAGGGTGCCGCCTATGAGCAGGCGCTGGACGAAGAACGGGACATAGTATCCGATGACGAACGCCGCCCTGGCGTCGGAGGCACCGAACATCGCGGCCACGACTATCTCCCGGAGCAGGCCCAGGACGCGACTGCCCACGGTGGCGCCGGCCAGGAGCGTGGCGGCGTGCGCAAGACGCTGCCGCGGCTGGACGTTCAAGCCCCGTGCCCTCCGGCGGCGACTTGTGGCACTGGAGCGGTCATGCTAGAATCGCGCAGGACTGCCGCGCCACATAGGCGGCGGCCGGAGGGATCGGCGTGGCGAAACGAATCAAGTCCGGACTCAAGCACCTTCGGAAGTCGGCCAAGCGAGCCCAGGCCAACCTTTCCGTGAAATCGAAGGTCAAGTCGCTGGTGCGATCGGGAACCACCCCAGAGGCGATCGGCGCGGCGCAGGCCGCCCTGGACAAGGCCGCGGCACGCCATGTGATTCACCCCAACACCGCCGCCCGCAGGAAGTCCCGCATCATGCGCCGCGCGGCAGGCAAGGCAGGCTAGGCCCGCAGGGAGGTCCGCTGCTGCGCCGCCGGAGTCCTGCGGCCGGCGAGGCGGACGATCAGCGTTTCCAGGACGAGCCGCGGAGCGCTCCCTGACTTGATGGCCCGGTCGGCGGCCTCCAGCGCATCGAAGATCCCCGCGAACTGATCCGCCCGATAGCCGCGCGCCTGCTCCGCGATCTTGCGCGCGACGAACGGGTGCACACCAAGACGCTCGGCCAGCCGGTCGGACGAGCCGCCCTTGGCCGCGGCAGCGTGCGCGCGAACGATCAGGCGGAACTGCCGAACAATCATGAAGAGCACCTGCAGCGGCTCGTGCGTTGCGAGGTTGTCGTGGAGAGCGCGCAGCGCCCCCGCGGCATTGCCGCCCCCTACCGCGTCCACCAGCGTGAATATCGAGGCTTCGCCCAGCCGGCTGGCGATGGCTTCCACGTCCGCCGTGGTCACCTGTGAGCGCTCACCAACATAGGCGGCCACCTTGGCCACCTCGTTGTAGAGATCCCGCAGGCTGCCTCCTGCTGTTGCCACCAACCCCTCCCCTACCCCGCGGCCCGGGGTCTTGCCTGCGGCCACAAACAAGGCTGCCACCCACGCCCCCCGGTCGCGCGGCGGGATGGGGCGGCACTCGATGACGGTTCCCACTCGCTTGAACGTCAGAAACAGCCGCCGGCGCCGGTCCAGTTCCCGCGCAACAAAGATGCCGGTGGTAGGGCTGTCTCCCCGATCGAGGTAGGATATTAGCGCCTCGTGGTCGGCCTCGCGCATCGCCTCCAGCCGCCGGATGACCACCACGCGGCGCGGACCGAAGAACGGCGCGGTGTCCAGCCGGGTCAGTAGTTCGCCCAGAGGCGCACCGCCGTCGAGCACGTCCAGGTTGAGCTGCCGGTCCGCGGATGGGAGCGCCTCGTCGAGCAGCCGGGCAAGCGTCTGCTCGGCCAGATACTCCTCGTCGCCGATGATCAGCGTCGGCCCGTCAACGACCGAGTGCACGGGTCTGGCTCCTCATGGTGGTCACCTGCCATCGGATTCCGTCGCTCCAGAGCGTCACTGCACCGTCCCGATCGGTACGGTAGATCGTGGCGCCCGCGTTCTCCAGCGCCGCCAGCGTGCCCGGATGCGGGTGACCGAACCGGTTGTCCGCGCCCGCCGAGACCACGGCAATGCCGGGCAGCACCCGCGCCAGGAACGCCGGTGTTGTCGAAGTACGGCTGCCGTGGTGCGCCACCTTCAGCACCTGGCTTTCCAGTGTGGTCCCTCGATCCAGGAGGTGCTGCTCGACCGGTGCCTCGATGTCGCTGGTCAGCAACGCCGCTGTCATTCCGTAGGTCAGCCGTGCGACCAGCGCGCCCGCGTGTGCCGGTTCGCCCTCGATCCGAGGGGTTGGATCGCTCGGGTGCAGGACCGTCAACCCCACCCCCGCTCCCAGATCGAGGCCCACACCTTCCCTTGCGACGCGGTGGGGAACCCGCCTGGCCTCGGCAACGGTAAGGAGGCGGGCGTACGCAGGGGCAGGGTGAACCACACCGGGATCCAGCACGAGTCCGACACGGAAGTTCTCCAAGACCGCCACCAGTCCTTCCACGTGGTCGTCGTGGGGATGAGAAATGATCACCGCGTCGAGCCGGCGCACGCCGGCCCGGCGCAGCGCCGGCACCACGCGCATGAGGCCTACGTCCCAGCCGATACGGTCGCCGCCCGCATTACCGCCTCCGTCTATGAGCACGGCGCGGCCCGATGGGCTCTGAACCAGGATGGCGTCGCCCTGCCCCACGTCTAGGACCGTGACCACGAGCGCGGACGGCGGCCGTAGGGCCGCAGCGTACCAGAGCGCGAGCGCACAAACCCACACTCCGGCGATGGCCAGCAGTTGCGCCCTGCGTGGCTGCCAGTATCCCGAAAGCACGGCCACCCAGCCACCCAGGCCCAGAAACAGGGCCGCCGCCGCAACCGGGGAAACCGGTGGCGTCGGCACCGCCGCCCAGGCAAGCGCGCCGAAGCGCGACCCGATCCACAGCACCACGTCCAGCGGCAGGCGCAGCAGCCCCAACAGAAGATCCCCGGCCGCGGGGGCGGCGACGACCAGCGGGATGAGCGCGAGACCCGCCGGGACCAGCGCCGCGATCACCGGTAGCGCCAGCGCGTTGGCAAGGACGCCGGCCACAAGGAGCACCTGGAAATGGGCGGCAAGTAGAGGCGCGACCGCGAGCTGCGCACCCAGCGTGGCAGCCAGCGTCGGTGCCAGAAATGGCCCCAGGCAGACAAGCCGCGGGCGAAGCACGGGTGCCACATACAGCAGACCCCAGGTGGCCGCGAACGAGAGCTGGAACCCTATGTCGAAGAGCACCTGCGGCTGGCTCGCCAGCAGCACAAGCGCGGCCGCTGCAAGGGTCGCGGCACGGTCGCGACCGCGCCCCAGCACTGCCGCTGCCAGACCCACCACCGTCATTATCGTCGCGCGTCCCACCGAGGGCGCCCAGCCGACGAGCACCGCAAAGAGGCCCACGCCCAGGACGCCGGCAGCCGCGGACGGGAGCGCCGGCAGCCCTCCCAGGCGTGCCGCCCAGGCGCAGGCGCCCGCAACCATCGCCACCTGTGCGCCCGAGACTACCATGAGGTGGACCAGACCTGCGCGAGAGAACTGCCGGTACAGTTCGGGCGAAAGGTGGGTCTCGATCCCCAGGAGCAGGCTGAGCAACAGACCGTCGTGGGGCTCCGGGAGCGCCCGCAGGACGCCGGCAACAACGCTCTGGCGCAGGGTGGAGACGGCTCCGCGCACCGACCACACACCCGGTCGGAGCACCGTGATCCCGCCCCCCGGTGTAACGCGGATGACTCCCAGCAGCCCCCTGCGGCGGAGCGCGTCCTGTTCAGAGCGCTCGCCCGGGTTCCCGGCGGGCCGTCCTAGGCGAAAGCGGCCGCGCACGAGGACCTCCGCCCCCACGCCAACGCCGGGGGGCTGGCCGCGACCGGTCAGGCGCACCAGCCCATGGGCCGGGGGTAACGGCGGTGCACGTGGGGACTGCCAGGCCTCCAGCGAGTGGAGACGAACCACACCGCGCCAGCCCAAGGGGCCGGCTTCAGGCGGCCCAACTATGATGCCGCGCGCCTCCACCTGCTGCCCGTCTGCGGCCGCCGGCCACGACGGCGCCAGGCCCGCGTGCAGCGCCGACTGCGCGAACCCCAAACCCGCGAAGCAGGCCAGGGCCGCCACCGAACCGATCCCTGCTGCGCGCGCCAGGAGCGCCGCGATCCACAGGACCGCGGCCGCGGCGGCCAGCCCGCAGGCAGGTCCTGGGGGCAGGGGCCAGCGGTCCGCGGCGATGATGCCCGATGCGAAGGCCGCGGCAGCCCATACGATCGGCGGGAGTGCATTGAAAAGGCGCACCGGCGAGAACCTCCCAAAGGGGAGATCGGCGCCGGACGGCACGAATTACGGTGGGGACTAAGTCTTAGCGGCCACCTCGCGCAGCACCCGCTCCAGGAACTCGGCCAAGGGAATCGGGCCCAGGTCCCCTTCCGAGCGGCTGCGCACGGCCACGGCCCCGGATGCGGCCTCCTTGTCCCCCACGACGAGCATGTAGGGGATCTGCTCCACCTGGGCCTGTCGGATCTTGTAGCTGATGCGCTGGTTTGTCCCGTCCACAGCCGCGCGCACCCCAGCGGCTTCCATCTGTGCGAGCACTGCTCCGGCGTAGGCCGCGTGTCGATCCGCGATCGGCAGGATCCGCGCCTGTTCCGGAGACAGCCACAGGGGGAACCGGCCTTCGTACGTTTCGATCAGGAACGCGACCCACCGTTCCATCGTGCTGGTGACCGCACGGTGGATCATCACCGGCCGGTGGGCCCGACCGTCCTCTCCGATGTACTCCAGCGAAAACCGCTCGGGCAGCAGGAAGTCGAGCTGAACCGTCGAGAGCGTCTCGTCCTTGCCGGATGCGGTCGGAACCTGCACGTCAATCTTGGGCCCGTAGAACGCGGCCTCGCCCCTGGCCTCTTTGAACGCGATGCCCATCTCGGTGAGCGCCTCGCGCAGCATGCTCTCGGCCTGGTCCCAGAGCGCGTCGTTCTGCATGAACTTCTCGTGGTCCGCGGGATCGCGGAGTGAAAGTTGGTACCAGCCGTTGGTGATCTGGAAATCCGCGTACACCCTCTGAATCAGCCGGACCACCCGTACTATCTCGTCCTTGATCTGGTCCACGCGGCAGAAGATGTGGGCGTCGTTCATCGTCATGCCCCGGACGCGGTGGAGGCCGGTCAGGACGCCGGACCGCTCGTACCTGAAGACCTTGCCGAGCTCGGCGATCCGTACGGGCAGGTCCCGGTAGGAGCGCTGGTCGTGCATGTAGACCATGATGTGGTGGGGACAGTTCATGGGCCGGAGCACCAGCTCTTCGTTCTCGAGCTTCATCGCGGGATACATGTTGTCCCGGTAGTGGTCCCAGTGGCCGGACATCTTGTAGAGCGCGGAACTCGCGATCTCCTGGCTGTAGACGTGGTCATAGCCGGACGCAAGCTCCAGATCTACGATGTAGCGCTCGATGATGCGCCGGATCGTCGCGCCCTTGGGCAGCCAAAGCGGCAGTCCCTGCCCGACCTCCGGGGTAAGGTGGAACAGGCGCAACTCCTTGCCGATGCGCCTGTGATCCCTTCGCCGGGCCTCCTCCATGCGGTGCAGGTGGGCGTCGAGTTGATCCTGCGTAGGATAGGAAACGCCGTAAATACGCTGAAGCATCGGGCGGCGCTCGTCGCCGCGCCAGTAGGCGCCGGAGGTGGAGAGCAGCTTGATCGCGCCCACGGCGCCCGTGCGGAGCACGTGCGGGCCGCGGCACATGTCGGCGAACCCGTCCTGTTGGTAGAAACTCACGTTTCCGTCCGGGATCTCTTCGAGCAGTTCCTGCTTGTAGACTTCACCCTGCTCCTGATACCGCCGGTACGCTTCATCGCGAGGGATCTCGACGCGCTCAACCGGTTGGTCCGCCGCGGCCAGCTCCTTCATGCGCGCCTCGATGCGCTCCAGGTCTTCGGGGCCGAACGGCCGCCCTATGTCGAAGTCGTAGTAGAACCCGTCTTCTATCGGCGGCCCGATGGCCAGCTTGGCTTCGGGAAAGAGCTGCTTGACTGCCTGCGCCATCAGGTGCGATGTCGAGTGCCAGTAGACATCGCGGCCCGCGGGCTCATCAAAGGTGACAAACTCGACGCGCGCGTCGGACTCCAGCGGCCACCGGAGATCGCGCAGTTGCCCGTCAACCAGCGCCGCGAGCACGCCATCCAGACCGAGCCGCTCGGCCATCGCCCCTGCGCTCGTTCCCGCCGATACCTCGTGCTCCTCGCCGCCCGTCAGCGTGACGTGGATCAACCCCATGGTAGTTCCCCCTTGTCTAGCGGTAGTGACGCGTGCTCTTGCGCCACGCCTCGGCAACAACCCCGCCGCCTTCCAGAAATACCTTGACAACGGGCATGAACATCTCGTCGGGCGGGATCCCTGCCTCCACCCTCACCTTCTGAAACCCGGCGGCCAGGTCGAGCGCCCACTCGTCGCGCGCCGCCTCCGGCTGCGCCACCCAGGCCTCCGGGACAACCGCCCGCAGGATGGAGGGCGTGTCGAGTACCAGCTCGCGGAGCGTCGGATCTGCCTTTCTCCGCTCGGCAATGAACCGGTCCACTGCAGCCCGGTACGCGGCGCTACCCTCGATCTGCTGAACGCGGGCCATGCCTGCGCCGCCGACCTGAGCCGGGCCGGGCGATGCGCCGGGCGCCGCCGCCTTCTGGCCTGACCGGCAGCCCGCAGCTGCAGTAGCCACGGCCACCACCAGGAAAGCGCCCACCGCCAGGTGCTGCAACCTGAACCGTGCCGTTCGATCTGTATGAGTCACGTCGCTGCCTCCTCCCGTGTAGCAAGCGCGGGACGCCACAAAAGCACGAACCCGCCCCAGAGGGGCGGGTTGCCGCGGTTCCACCCTCACAATCGCCCGACCGGTCTCGATTCCACGACTGGGAAACCGAAACGGACGCTCGCAGCGCGATCTCGGGCGCACCCGGCGGCTTAGACGGCGATCACTGATCCGATCACCCTTCGCCCGCTGCTCAGAGGGGGTCTTCCGCCGATCCGTCCGGCAGGGCTCGCAGCCCAGGCCCTGCCTCTCTCCATCCGCCGCGTCTCCGGCGGTTCGAACGGGGTTCCGGCGTACTCGTCCTCGTCATTGCCGATCTTCAGCGTCATCTTATGCGCAGTGCCGGGAGCTGTCAAATCTGTTTGGAGAAGTCGCCGTGGTGGGCGCTGCAGGACTTGAACCTGCGACCTCCTCTGCGTCAGAGAGGCGCTCTTCCTCTGAGCTAAGCGCCCGTTGGGTGATAACACCGTCGGGTGCGCACTCATTATAGGGACAAGCCCCACACGCCGCAACACGGTGTTTCGGAAACACCCAGGAAGACGAGCGGCCTTGCGCGAACACGGGCGGTATGGCGCGCATCGCGAACCCTGGGAAACCCGTGAGGAAACTTCTGACGCTGCTGGTTGTGCTGGCGGCGGTGGCGTATCCTGCCGTCGAGGCCTGGGCGAAGTCCTACGACCACCCCACGATCGACGTCACATTCCGCCTGCTGCCCGAGGGAAGCGCGGAGGTCGAGGAGGTCCGCGCGTTTCGTTTCGTCGGCTCGTTTTCGTGGGCGGAGATTCGGCGCCGCACAACCGGGCAGTACGGGACTTACGGCATACGCTACGGCGGGGTTTGGGACGCCAGCAGCGGCCAGGCGATGCAGTTCAAGCAGTCGCGCGATGGCTCCGAGGAGGTCCTGCGGTGGAGCTACTCGGCCTCGGACACAACGATGCGCTTTCGGATCAAGTACCGCATCACCGGGGCGGTGCAGCGATACGCCGATGTGGCCCAGTTCTACTGGCAGGCGATCGAGGGAGACCACGCGCCCATAGGCCGGGTCCGAATCGTCGTGCAGGCGCCCGGCGCCAGCGAGAAGCTCTTCAAGGTCTTCGTCCACAGCAAGGCCACTCCCGGCGAGCTCCGGATCGCCCCGGACTTCCGGAGCGCCGAGATCACACAGTCCGATATCCCCGAGACCTCGTTTGTGGAGGTGCGGGTCCTCCTGGACCCCGCCCTGTTCCCCCAGGCCGCGGTGCAACAGGGCGAGAGCCACGAGAGCCTCCTGGCCGACGAGCGCCGACAGTCCGAGACCGAGCGCCGGTGGATGATGGCGTTCCTGGTAGGTCTGGCGGCCCCGTCGCTGCTCATAGCAGGCCTGATCGCCGCATACGTGTGGACCTACGCGCGCTATGGGCGGGAGCCGAAGGTGGCCTACGAGGCCGTCTATGAGCGCGAGCCGCCGCGGCTGCTCCCCCCGGCGGTGGTTCCGGCGATCCTGACGCAGTCCGGCGTGCGGAGCGCGGAACTCCCGTGGGCCTTCGCGGCCACCCTGGTGGAGGCGGCGCGCCTGGGCTACTTGGAGATCGAGGAGCGGCAGGACCAGGGGGTGCTGGGGACCGGGCTCTTCCGCGGCACCGACCTGATCTACCGGCTCACCGACAAGGGCCGCGCCCTCCTGTCGGGCAGTCCGCCCGAGGCGACCAGGCGGGAGCGCCCGTTGGAGCCTCTTGAAGTGAAGGTGCTCGATGCAGTCTTCCGCAAGGCCCACAAGGGCGATGACGTGACCGGCGACCAGATAGAGGCCTGGGGCAAGCGGATCGTTGGAAGAAAGAGCAACTTCCTGGTCTTCACCGAGCGGTGGGGCCCGGACCTGCGCAAGTGGTTCGAGGACCGGCACTTCCCCCTCGATGACGCCGCCAGTGAGCGGGCTAAGATGTGGTTCATCGGAGGCACGGCGCTCACCATGTTCGTGGCCCCGGCGGTGGGTATGGTTATCGCGGCGTTTGTGCCCTCAGCGGCGGTGGGCGTGGTTTTCGCGGCGTTTGGGGCGCTCCCCGTGGGGATGGTCTTGATCTTCCTCTCCCTGAAAGGACTCTCGCGCCGGACCCCTGAGGCGGCCCTCGAGGTGAAGCGCTGGGCTGCGTTCCGGCGGTTCATGGAGGATTTCTCCGCCATGAAGGACGCGGGCCCGAACGTGTTGGCGCTGTGGGAGAGCTACCTCGTGTACGCCACCGCGCTCGGCGTGGCCGAGAAACTGATCGAGAACCTGAAGCTGGTGGCCGCCGATCTCGGGCAGACGGCTCCGCACCCGACGTGGTTCCGTAGCGCCTCTGGTGGCGGCGGCGCAGGGCTGACGCCTGCCGGGCTCGGGTCCCTGGAGGCGCTCTCCAGGTCGTTCCAGAACTTCCAGAGCCTATCGCGGGCGCTGTCCAGCTCGTCCAGCAGCGGCGGCGGATCCAGCGGCGGCGGTGGCGGGGGTGGCGGCGGAGGCAGCAGCAGGGCAGGATAGAGGCCCTGGCACGCGCAACCGCCCTACCGGCCGGTCTTGGCCCACCGCTCCAGCGCGCGCACGCCCATCGAGCCCACGAGCGTCATCATCAGGTAGAGCAGCGCCACCATATTGTAGGTCTCAAAGGCGCGGAAGGTCCTGGCCGAGAGCAGCCGGCCCGCCTGCGTCAGTTCCGGAACCGCGATCGCCGAGGCCAGGGCAGAATCCTTCAGCAGCGCGATGAAGTCGTTGCCTAGAGGCGGCAGCACGACGCGCAGCGCCTGGGGGAGAATCACGAACCGCATCGCCTGCCCGTAGCTCAGGCCCAGAGAGCGGGCGGCCTCCATCTGCCCCTTGGGAATGGACTCGATACCGGCGCGGTAGATCTCGGCCAGGTAGGCGCCGTATCCGGTCGCCAGCCCCAGGATGGCCCGGTTGAGGTCGCTTCGGATCAGCCGCGTGATCGCCTCGGCGACCCCGGGTAGGCCCGCGGCGCGGGCTGCTCCGGCCAGCGCCGCCGAGGCCAGGGGCGCGGCTACGAAGGCGATGTAGATCAGCAGCACCAATAGTGGGACGCCGCGCACCACCTCGACGTAGAGCGTGGCCACGGTGTAGACCACCGGCTGCCGAGACAACCGCATCAGGCCTGCCACCAGACCGATGACCAGCGCCAGCGAGTAGGCGGCGAACGTCAGGCGCAGGGTTAGGAGCACCCCGTCCCAGAGAAACGCCAGGGTGTCCCTGTAGACCTGGGAGCCGGCCACCACGAATGCGATGCCGGCCCCCGCGGTCAACAACACGAGCACCCACCAGGGAACCCGCTCCAAGGCGGCCGGAGCCAGCCGGCTCCGGCCGCCGTCGCGTCCGCTGGCGGAGGATGGGCTTCTGGTGGTCACGCGAAACCTACTGACCCGGGGCCCTATCCACAAACCACTTCTTGTAGAGGCCGTCCAGCGTCCCGTCGGCCTTCATCTGTTCCAGGGCCGCGTCGAACGCCTGTTTGAGGGCCACGTCGCCCTTCTTGAGGGCGATCCCCAGGGCCTCACTCGTGAACGGCTCGCCGACTTTCTTGATCTTGTCCGGGGTGATGTTGATGTACCCGTCGGCGGCGTAGCTGTCAATGATGACGGCGTCCACGTCCTTGTTGATGAGCGCCTTGACAGCTAAGGCAAAGGTCTCGTAGCGGCGTACGTCGCCGACTTTCCCCTCCTTCAGGAGGGAGCTGGCTTTCTCATCGTTGGTGGTCCCGGTCTGCACCGCAACCCTCTTGCCTGTCAGGGTGTCAACTCCGGTGACTGCAGTCTCGTCCATCCGCACCAGAACGACCTGGCCGAAGCGCAGGTAGGGTTCGCTGAAGTCGACACTCTTCTTCCGCTCGTCGGTGATGGTCACGCCTGATGCCACGGCGTCGAACTGTCCCTGGGCCAGAGCTACGAAGATACCGTCCCATGCGGTCGTGGTGAAGACCGCCTTACAGTTCGCTCGGCGGCAGATCTCGGCCAACAGGTCGGGGTCGAAACCGACGATCTGCTTGTTCTCATCTACGACCTCAAAGGGCGGATAGGTGGTGTCACTACCGACCTTGACCTCCCGCCCGCCCAGATCCGATACGGCGGCTGGCTGCGCGGCCGGCTCCGGCACCTGGACCGGCTGGGCCGCCTGGCGCCCTCGCATGACATAGAGCAGCGCTGCGATCACGATCAGGAGCACAACAATGTAGATCACCGGTCGTCCTCTCATCTGCTTCCCTCCTGTTGGGACTGGCGTCGTCGTTCCCACACTTCGGTGTTCACCAGATTTGGCGGCCTCCTTCCGGCAAGCGCGGCCAGAAGGTTCTCGGCCGCCATGAGCGCCATCCCGGTCCGCGTCTTGACGCTGGCGCTGGCGATGTGCGGTGCGACCACCACGTTCTCCGGGGTCAGCAGCGGGTGATCTGCCGGGAGGGGCTCTTCCTCGAACACGTCCAGCCCGGCCCCGGCGATGCGGCGACCGGCTAGAGCATCGTAGAGCGCCCCGGAGTCCACAATCGGCCCGCGGGCGGTGTTGATCAAGAACGCGGTGGGCTTCATGAGCGCGAGCTGCGGAGCGCCGATCAGATGGCGCGTCCGCGGCCCCAGGGGAACGTGGATGCTGACGAAGTCGGAGAGGCGCAGCACCTCCTCCAGTGAGGCGAACTCCAGGCCCAACTCCTGCTCCGGGCCCTCCTGCCGAGCCACATCATGGTAGAGAACCCGCATGGCGAACCCGCGCGCCCTGCGGGCCACCGCCGTGCCGATGCGGCCCAACCCTATGAGCCCCAGCGTTGCGCCGCAGACGTCCTGACCCAGCAGGAGCATCGGCCCCCAGCTCTGCCACCGTCCGGCCCGGGTGTACCTGTCCGCCTCGACCACGCGGCGGGCAACCGCCAACAGCAGCGCCATGGTGAAGTCGGCAACCGTCTCGGTCAGCGCACCCGGCGTGTTGGTAACGATCACCCCGCGTTCGGTGGCCGCCCCGACGTCAATGTTGTCGAACCCGACCGCGTAGTTGCTCACCACGCGAAGCCTGGGAGCCGCGTCCAGCAGCCCGGCGTCAATGCGGTCGGTGAGCAGCGAGATCAGGCCGTCGGACGCCGCTGCTTCCCGCACAAGAACCTCGCTGGGAGGAGGTAGCTCATCGGCAGACCAGACCGCGATCTCGGCCTGCTCGCGCAACATCCCCATGGCCTCCTCAGGCAGGCGGCGGGCAACGTAGACGCGGGGGAGCGGCACGCCTAACCGTTCGCGGCCACCGGCAGGCCTCCTGCTCAAGCGCGAGGGCCTACCCACCAAGCCTGGCGCGCACCGTGAGGAATCCGCCCCTGCCGCGGCGAACCATCCGGCATGGCAGGGTGGAGGGCGTGCCTGACGTGGATGCTCGCTGGAGCGGTGCTGCTGGAGATCCCCACGCCCCCACCAGGGCTGGACAGGGCGCTGGCAGACGACTACCGGCGGGCACTGGTGACCCAGGGCTTCCAGGTGATCTCTCTGGTGATTACCGACCGCCGGGCTAACGGCGGGATCCGCCGCGCGGAGATAGCATACCGCACGCGAACGGCCGGCACGCTCTCCGCACTAAGGCCGGAGGTGGTGCGCGTGATTGCTCCCTCCGCCAATCCCAGGCTGGCGCTCGACCTTGTTGTCGTCCGGGCAGTCCGGCGCGAAGGCTCGGTAGCGGCGGCGATCACAGTCCAGGTGGCTGTGATAGACCGCTGGCTGAAAGCGCAGATCAGCGACGATGAGTTCTTCGGGCGGTGGGTCGTGCGCCGGGGTTCACGCTAGGTTTGGCGGTCGAGAACCGCGATGGCTTCCACGTGATGCGTCTGCGGAAACAGATCGAACGGTTGCACGTCCACCAGCCCGTACCCGAATGGCATAAGTTCTTTGAGGTCCGGCGCGAGTGTCGTGGGGTTGCACGACACGTAGATGATCCGGCGGGCGCCACTCCGGCCTATCTTGCGCATGACCTTCCCACCGGCGCCGGCCCGGGGTGGATCCAGCACGAGCACGTCCGGCGTGCCGTGTCCGGCAACCACCGCGGGCAGCATCAATCTCGCGTCACCGGCCGTGAACTCCACACCGTCCAGGCCGTTGAGCGCGGCGTTCGCGCGGGCCGCATCCACCGAGGCAGCCAGCAGTTCGATGCCGACCACCCGGCCACCGGCTCGGGACAGAGGCAGTGCGAAGGTGCCAATCCCGCAGTAGAGGTCCACCACGCGCGCCGAGGCGAACGGCTGCGCGCGCTCGACCACGTAATCGATCATGCGGGCGGCCTGCGCAGTGTTCGTCTGGAAGAAAGTGTTGAGTCCGATCCGGAAGCGCAGTCCCACCAGCCGTTCTTCAAGGGTACTGCTGCCGTACAGGGTCTCGACCCCCGAGGGTGGAGCGCCCTCAGAGGTTGCCGTCACGATTCCCCGCACGATCCCCGTAACCCCGGGGACTATCCCCACCACCTCCTGTACAAACGCGGCCGAGGCGGCGAACGGACCGGGGGAGGTCAGGAGGCCTACCAGGCGGTCGCCGGTTCCCCTGGCCTCGCGGATCACAAGCGAGCGCAGGAACCCGGCGTGGGTCTTCGGATCGTACGGTGCCAGGCCGTGTTGCCGCGCAAACGCCCGCACCGCGGCCACCAGCGCGACCGATTCAGGGGACTGCAGAAAGCAGGCATCCACAGGCACAATCCTGTTCCACTCGCCACGCCGATGAAGCCCCAGCACCCCATCCGGATGGAACGAGAACTCCATCTTGTTGCGGTAGTACCAGGGATCCGGCGCAGGAACGATCGGGTGTACCATCGCCCCGGTGATGCCGCCCAGGTGGGCGAAGCTTTCCCGAACGATCGACTCCTTCGCGCTGGCCTGCGCGGCGTACGCTATGTGCTGCCACGCGCATCCGCCACAGGGACCGAAATGGGGACAGCGTGGTTCGGTGCGGTCCGCTGACGCAACCTCGACCGCCACCGCCTCGGCCTCCGCGTATGTTCTTCGCGCCCGGACGATGCGCGCGCGCACGACATCACCCGGCGCGGCGCCGGCCACGAAGACGACAAACCCGTCGATGCGGCCGACCCCCTTCCCGCCATAGGCAAGACGGTCCACCGTCACCCTGACTTCCTCTCCGCGCTTCAGCATCCCAACCTCCGGCCGCAATCGTACCACTCCCGTAGCGCGGTGCCCACCTGCAGCAGATCCCCAGCAGGCACATCCGGTCCTGCCGGCGAAAGAAACCTGCGTGGATCTCTACCGCTGCGTGGTCACCAAGCGCGACCTGCGGACGTACACCAACCAGGCCATTGAGCCGGGATTGCTGCGGCGGATACTCAATGCCGGCCGCCGCAGCGGCAGCGCCCGCAACCGGCAGCCCTGGCAGTTTGTGGCAGTCACCGATAGCGAGGTGTTGCAGCGCCTTGCGCGGTGCGGCCGCTTTGCCGGACACCTGGCTTCCGCCCCGGCCGCGGTGGTTATTCTCGTCGAGGAGCACGGCCAGATCTTCGACGCCGGACGCTGTGCGCAGTCGATGATGCTGGCAGCCTGGAGCATGGGGATCGCCTCTTGTCCGGTTACGCTGCACCACGACGCAGAGACTCGTGCGGCGCTGGGACTACCCGAAGGACCGGTGGTGGCCACGGCGATCGCACTGGGCTATCCTGACCCGCGCGGGCGGGGACGCCTGGAGCGTCTCGCATTGCGCGTGGTCGCCGGACGGGGCCGCAGGCCGCTGGCGGATCTGGTGCATTGGAATCGTTATGGCCGGCGTCTGCTATAATGCTTCCGGCATGAGCCGCAGCCCCCTCCGTCCGTCTCTCGTCGCGCTCGCGCTCCTGGTGCTGGCCCTTCCTGCCATCGCGCAAGGCCTCTCGATTGACGCGCTTGTCTCGCGAATCCTTACCGACCCCAACCCCCAGCCCTACACGATGACCGCGGACTTCACAGCCCGCATGGTCTTCAACATGACCACGGGGCGGATAGAAGTCTACGCCGCCGGCACCATTCTCGAATCCCGCTCCGCAGCAGGCGAGCCGCGCCGGCGCAAGGCGACGCTCACCAAGCTCGATGTCCCGTTGCTGCTCCGGCCGTTCTCGAGTTCGATCCGGCGCACGGTCTCCGATCTGGTCGAGGCCGAGCCCAGGCCCGGCGAGTTTCTGCCGACCCAGGACATGTTCATCGTGGAGGAGCGTGCCGGTGGACGCATTCTGGTGGGCGGCGTCCGCCAGGACATCGTCACCGACACCATGACCCGGTACGGTCAGACCGCCAACCTGAGGGATCCCGCATCAAGGAGAGCGATCGCCCGGTGGCTGTGGTCACCGACACAGCGGGCCTCGATCGTTCGCGGAGGACCCGGTCCGTATATGCTCTCAGCCCTGGTGGATGAAGGCGGCATCCTGCACCAGCTCTCGCTGTTCTACGAATGGGGCGAGCTATCGAACCGGTTCGCGTTTGCAGGCGTCGGAGGCCGGCAGTTCTGGCGCGAGGTCATCACGGACACGTCTTCGGAGTTCATGGGGTTAGGCCGCGTGGACGCCACGATCTCGCTGCAGATCTCAAACCACTGCCTGAACTGCCCGCCGCGGTAGACGCCGCCGTGCGGATAGAGTTCTTCTACTGGGAGGACTGCCCTTCGCACACGGAGGCCCTGGAACGAATCCGGCAGGTCATGCGCGAAGAGGGACTGGCCGACCAGGTGGAGGTGGTCCGCATCGCCACGGCGGAAGACGCGGACCGCCACCGTTTTCCCGGATCGCCCACGATCCGCATCAACGGCGAGGACCTGCAGCCCGAAGGTGCCCAGGGACAGGCGATGCTGACCTGCCGCACCTACCACACGGAGGCCGGCCGGCTCTCGCCTCTGCCAACGGCCACAATGATCCGGAGGGCGCTTCAAGCAGCCCGCCGGGCAGACGGAGGAGGATGATCATGCCCCTGGCCATAGGTGACCGGATAGTGCCTTTCTCTCTCCCCGCGACCGACGGTTCCACTGTCTCGGCAGATCAGTTCGCGGATCAAGCGGTGCTGGGCGTCGTGTTCTGGTGCAACCATTGCCCCTACGTCAAGGCATGGGAAGACCGGCTGATAGCCATTCAGCGCGAGTACGCCGAACGAGGCGTCCAGATGGTCATGATCAGCAGCAACGACCCGGTGGCCTATCCCGACGACTCGTTCGAGGCGATGCGGTCGCACGCACGAGAGAAGGCGTACCCGTTCCCCTACCTGTTCGACGGGTCGCAGCAGGTCGCCAGGAGCTACGGCGCAACGCGCACGCCCGAGGTCTTCCTGTTCGACCGCGAGCGGGTGCTGCGCTACCACGGTGCGCCCGACGACAACTTCGAGCGTCCCGAGTTGGTAACCAGCCACTACCTCCGAGACGCGCTGGATGCGCTCCTGGCGGGAGGAACCCCGGCAGAGGCGACCACACCACCCAGGGGCTGCACGATCAAGTGGAAAGCCGTCTGAGCGAGACCTGGTAGCTGCGCCATCGGCCGGCTACCCGGCCAAGTCCAACACCGCCGCCGCGCGCAGCTCTCGCCGCTTCAGGCGCAGCAGCACCTCGTTGGCAGCCTCCAGGGGATGTGACTCCGCATCCACCCGCACGGGGATCTCCGCGGCAAGCCGCAGGAAGGCATGTGCGTCCGCACGGGTCAGATGGCTGACCGTGCGCAGGACGCGCTCCCCGTAAAGCATCGAGTAGGGCATCGCAGGGATGCGGTCCAGCGTCACGGCGTTGATCGCCACCGTGCCGCCCGGCCGCACCGCCCGCAGCGCGGCTACAACCACCTCACCTGAAGGTGCGAAGACAATCGCCCGATCGCAGGGCACCGGAGGCGCGGCGCCGGGCTCGACCGCCCAGCGCGCACCCAGTTCCTCGGCCAGGGTGCGGTGTTCCGCCCCGCGCGTCACGACCCCTACCGTGCATCCCCAGTGCCGGGCGACCTGGATCGCCAGGTGCGCCGAGGCGCCGAACCCGAAGAGCGCCAGATGCTCTCCGGGCTTCAGCCCCACGACATGCAGCGCCCGGTAGCCGATCACGCCGGCGCACAGGAGCGGCGCTGCTGCGACATCGTCGAAAGTCGGCGGAACGGGAACCACGAACGCTGCGCAGGCCAGGGTGTATCCGGCGAAGCCACCGTCAACGTCGTAGCCGGTGAACCGGGCCTGCGGGCAGAGGTTCTCCTCGCCGCTAGCGCAGAACGCGCACGCCCCACAGGCATGCGCCAGCCAGGTCACGCCCACACGTTGCCCTTCCAAACCAGGGGTGACATCCGGACCGAGCCGGTCAACCGTGCCGACGATCTGGTGCCCCACAACCACGGGTGACCGGTGGGGAGGCAGGTCGCCCTCGACGATGTGCAGGTCGGTATGGCAGACCCCGCAGGTGTGCACGCGGATGCCCACCTGACCAGGGCCGGGGAGCGGTGCTTCCCACTCTTCAAGCACGAGCGGTGCGGTCTCGACTGGGGCAGGGGAGTAGAGGCGGGCAGCGCGCATGACCGCCCCCTAACGAAGCCCAGATTGCTCTATCGTACCGCCGGCGAACTCCCTGATCCGCGAGGCGGCCAGAGAGGCGTGCGCTTCGAGCCGCGCAGGATCGTAGCTGGTCGGTGCGTAGATTATCATCAGGCAGCGCCTGGTCGCCGGCGTTATCATCGTCCGCTGCGAGTCGCTGGTCGGGCTGCCGCACGGACCGTCGTCATCGGCAACGGTGAGACGGCCCTCGACGCTGTAGGGCCCCTTGCCGATCGCGTCGTATCCCTCACCCGGCCCTCCGCGGCGTATGACAAGGACCCCTCGGACGCAATCGAGATCGTGCAGCCCGATTGGCAGCAGGAACTCGAGAGAGCAGAGGTTGTTGATGTCCACGAGCGTGTTGATCCTGGGCAGCCCGTTGCCCCGCAGGACACGCCGCAGCAGCGCTTCGGAGGAGGGCCGCAGCTTTGTTGGATCCACGCCTATCCGTCGGTACAGCTCCCTGGCAGGCTGGAGACCCTCGATCTGCGCAGGCTCGCGCCCGGCGTACGAGGCACGAAGACGCGCGCCGACCGCCTCGATCTCCTCCCAGAGTCCTGGATCATGGTCCGCCACCGTTACCCCGGCTGCCTCGACGACGGCGACCCGCACATGGGCCGCGACTGACGGTTCCACCTGCACCTCGGTCATATCCATCCCCTCCTGCTTCGCTGGTCAAACCTCCAGAGTCCGGCGCCACGCGCCGCCGCAACCGCGTCACGGTATTCATCACGGGTTGTCCGACGGTTCAGCTCAGGGAAGCGGCCTGCTCCCACCTTGCCCCCCGGCGCGTACTGGTCCATCAGGTTGACATAGGTGTCCGCGGAGATCGACTCAGCCAGCCAGCGCATGACCTCAGCCGTCCCTGCCAGACCATCGGGCATCACCAGGTGCCGGACGAGCAATCCCCGCAGCGCCAGCCCGTGCTCGTCGAAGACCAGGTCGCCGCTCTGGCGGTGCATCTCGTCGATGGACGCCCGCGCCGCCTCAGGATAGTCCCGCGTCAGCAGGTAGCGGCGGGCGACCTCGCGGTCCCAGCACTTGAAATCGGGCATGTAGATGTCCACGATGCCATCGAGCAGGCGCAGGCAGTCCATCGCGTCGTATGCGCTTGTGTTGTACACCAGGGGTAGGTTCAATCCTGCCTCGACAGCCACGGGCAGCGACTCCAGGATCTGCGGCACGACGTGCTCTGGCGTGACCAGGTTGATGTTGTGGCAGCCCGCATCCTGAAGATGAAGCATCATGGCTGCCAGCGCCTGAGGCGGTACCGGCCGGCCTTCGCCGAGGTGGCTGATCGCGTAGTTCTGGCAGAAGACGCACTTCAGGTTGCACATCGAGAAGAAGATCGTGCCGCTTCCCTGCCGGCCCCTCAGACAGTCCTCCTCTCCTAGGTGAGGGGAGAACGAGTTGACAATGGCGAATCGGCCGGTCTTGCAGACCGCCCAACGATCTTCCAGTCGGTCCACCCCACACTCGCGCGGGCAGGCGCGGCATTCCCGAAGAAGTTCAAGCGCTTCATCCGCGCGGCGACGCAGCTCGCCGACACTGAAACGGCGATAGGCAGGTGAGAACCCCAGAGACGATACCTGGAAGCGATCGGGGGCTGTTGCCAAGGGCATCCTCTCTGAAGCCATCATGCACCGGCGGCGGGATCGCGGCAAGTCAGCCCTTTCCGAATCCCCCCAGGCAGGCGTCCGGGCGCCGCGCGGCGTAGAAGCCCACCATGGGCCCGGTGCGGTTGGTGGTTCTGCTCGCGGTGCTCCTCACGCCACAGGCGCCCGCAGGCCACCTGGCCAGCAGTGGCGTGGCCATCGCAGACGGCGGTTTCGTCACCGTCACCGCGCTGTGGGTAACCCCACGCCTGGTGGACCACGCGTACTACCGTACGCTTGTCCCAGAAGATCACCAGGCCTGGCATCGCGCGGCCGCCCGGGTGTTCACGCTGATCCGGCTGGAGGTGGACAACACCTCTGGCCTGGCCCTGGAAGGCTATCTCTCGCTGAACCTCCGCCTTAGCGCCGACGGCATCCTCCACCCAGTGATTACGGATGCAGCCGCGCTGGCAGGGCTCTACCCGTTCCCCCGCATCGTCCCAGGTACGCGCGAGGTGCGCCTGATCGTACGCCCGCTTTGGACTTTCGCGCGCGGGGTCGGACAGGTGGGAACGCTCCCTGAGTTCGTCCTGCGCTTTGATCAGGCGGCCCTGGCCTATCCGCCAGGAGCACCATAGGCCCTCATCCCAGCAGGATCAGGGCCGTCCCGGCAAGCGCGATCATTGTCCCGAGCACGATCCAGACTGTGATCGTCTCCTGACCGCGCAGGAGGACCGGACTGGCGATCAGCACCACGAGCGCCTGCAGGTTGTACAGCACCGACGCGATGGCGACAGGGGCGTGCCGGAGTGCCGTGAAGAGCAGCAGGATCGCCATGGTGTTGAAAAGAGCGCTGCCCAGCAGGTCGCCGCGGAGCCAATCCCTGCCGGCCGGCCACCGGGCCGATCGGTAGAAGGCCGACCAGAGCAGATGGGCCAGCAGCGCCGTGGCCGCGCCCACGGCGGCGCCCAGGATCGGCGCCGGCGTCAGGATAAGTCCGAACCGTCGCGCGGTATCGCCAAGGGCGAACGCGGCGGCTCCTGCCAACGCCATCGCTATTCCCACCATGTCCAGGGCCCGCGGGCCCACGCGGCCTGCCTGGCGTCCAGTCCAAAGGCTGATCCAGAGACCGACTGTAACAGTGGCCAACCCAACGACCTGCCAGGGGCGTAGTAGCTCGCCGAGAAAGAGGTAGCCGAACAGCAACGTGAAGATGCTGTTGCTCAGCCGGATGGCGGTGGAGAGAGCAGGTCCCAGGCGCCGGATGGTCTGGTACGCGAGATTCCGGCCCAGCAGCGTGCCGGCTATCCCCCCGGCGGCGAACATGAGGATTGAGATCGGGTGGATCGCCGGCAGCAGCCCACCCAGAGCAGCAGCAGCCAGGATGGTCGAGAAGATCAGGACGTTTGTGGCGATGCTTACCAGGACCCCGGCTTCAGGGGCAACCGCCACCATGAAGCGCCTTGCCAGGACCGTGCTGATCCCGAACGACAGCGCGGCGGCCAGCGCCGCGAGTTCCCCGGTCACCGGACCCGGCGCCGCAGGGCGCCCCCCCCGAAGAACCCGGCACCCACGGCCGATAGCAGCAGTGCACGGTGCAGTCGCGAAGGGGGTCCCGCGTGTACGCCACCACGCCCAATCATTCTGCCTGCGGTCCGCCGGCCGCGCACAGGGGCCTGTCGCTCATCGAGTTGGCACTGGCATTGGGCCTGACAGCGATGGCCGCAGCCGGGCTGATGGGGCTCGTTCGCATGGCCTCGCAGGCGGCGATCCTCGCCGGAGACGGGCTCGACGGGCAGCAGGGTGCCAGGCGGGCCATGGAACGGGTCACCGAAGAACTCCGCTGGGCAGAAACGGTGGTGGCCGATGCCGCGTGCGCGCCCCTTGAACTGTGCCCAAGCCGGGTAATGGTGCGAATTCCTCCGGGCAACCCCTACCGTCGGGCCGAGTCCTACGAGGTCGCCTTCCAGTACAACCCCAGGCAGCGCGAGATCGAGCGCCGGTTGGGGCGCGGGGTCAACAATCTGGCCTCGCGGATCGACGCGCTCCAGATCACCTATCACGACGCGGAGGGCACCCTGACACTGATTCCATCGGAGGTGGCGCGCGTTCGGATCGCGATCGTGGCCAGAGCCCGCACCAGCCGTCCGGTATACATGGAGAGCACGGTCTCCCTCCGGAACCGACGGATCCGCTACGTCGCCCCCACACAGACGCCGGCCTGGAGGCCTTCTCCCAGAGGGTACGGAGAACCGGCCCCGCCTGCCCCGGTCCTGCCACCGGGCCCGCCCGGTCCAGGAGAAGCACGCTAGTACGCCGCAGGCGCTCACGGCGGCAGGCTACACGCAGTACTTGCGGTACGAGAACGTGCACGGAGGACCTGCCGCGACCTGCATGCAGCCGGCGTGGAGATCCATCAGGATTGAGACCCCGGTCTGGTAGCGCTCGGCCTCCGGCAATGCCGGGTTGGAATGCCGGCAGACCGACTCGGGGTGACCCTCGTGGTCCTGCAGGATCGTCCGCATGGTGCCGGCGGAGATCGGGCCGAGGGAAGCAGCCCCCGAAAGGAGCCGCTCTGCCCGGGCGCACCGGTGGAAGGTTGAGCGCCATTCGTCGGTAATCGGCTGCCAGATCCCGAGACGCTCGGGATCACGGAAGTGGTTGGCATGAACCAGGATCCCGTTGATGGGCTCGAGGGTGCAGACGCCGCGCGGCGCGGCCTCCAGATCCACTGCCGTCCCTTCCCCCCTCTCCCCTGCCCTGGCCACCAGGAAGTTGGCGGAACACGCACGGACCCCCTGCGCCACGGCGTCAACGGCCTTTTCCAACGCCGAGCTGCTCAGAACCTCCCAGGTGCGCACGTGAAATGGAGAGCCCATGCGCGTCCAGTCGTCGTCGTCGGAGATCAGGCCGCTTACGGCGAGGCCGATCCCTGCGCTGTTCAGACCGATCTTGCCGCCGGCGATCCCGGCTTCAGTGAAGCACAGCACGCGCAGTCCGTCCGTATGCGTAACGTGCTGGAGCACTCCGGCCACCCCGGGGATCCAGTCCCAGTTCTCGCCGACCCAAAGGTGGCCGTCATCCGACGCCTCCGGCGTGACCGCGAAGATCGTGCACTCTCCTGCGGGCGCAGGCATCCCGCCCAGTTCAAGCTTGCCCAGCCGCGAGAACTCGCCATAGAACAGCTCATACCGCAAGTTGAGCGCGGCCACTTCCATTGTGGGCCGGCCCGCCCCGTACGCCAGGCCCTCCACCATTTCGGCAAAGGCGACGTCTCGGGCGCGGACATCGGGCCAGAATCGCTCCGTCCGCCTGAGTACCTCGTCTCGCGACAGGGAGATCTCGCCGGCGAACCGGCGGAAGTATAGGTCGAGGTTGTGGGCGACGAGGTCGGCTGCGGCCCGGCCGTGCCCTTCTCCGATCTCACGCGGACCACCCGTCAGTCGTAGGAATGGCAGCGAGAGGTCGCTCACGGCCCGGCTCCGGAATCCAGGGCCGCCTCGAACGTGATCCAGGCAGGCTGTCGGGTAAACCCCAGCCGCTCGTTGATCGCCAGCATGCCGGTGTTGTGCATCTCGTTCCAGGTGCGGATCTCCGAGTAGCCGTGCTGCCGCCCGTAGGCGATCGTTGCCAGCTTGAGCGCCCCGGCGATGCCCCGCCCACGGTGCGCCGGAAGCACGCCGGTGACACCATGGTATAGGTGCGTTCCGTGCGCAGGCCGCTGCAGGTTGGCCTCGCCCACGTAGTCATCGCCTGCCAGCGCCAGGAAGTAGGCGTCGGGCAACGCCCGCGGCGACTCGATGGTGCTGCGCACGTACACTTCAAAGGGGATTGGTGTGTACGGAATTGGCATAGGAATGTCCGCGACCACGGCGTTGTGCAACTCGTAGGCGCGGCGCAGCGCGCCGGGGTCGCGCCGGAGCTCATCCTCCAGCGTCACGATCGTGACGCCCTCCCCTCGCGCGTGCTCGAGGTAGTGCACAAACGGCGCCGGGTCGAACCGTCCAAGGTCCAGCCGGACCTCCCAGGTCCGCATCGTCTCCCGAAATCCCCGGTGGACCAGGAACCGGATTGCCTCGGGCATGGTCTCCCGGGCGAACGACTCGATCACCAGTGCGCCTCGCGTGGTGAGCACCCCTCGCATGTGAGAGTACAGCGCGGATCCTATGCACCGACCCTGCCAATCAGGGTCGGTGTAGACGCCCATGCGATACCGAGCGGGATCGAACTGCCCTGGCATGTGGTGGGCATGGGAGTGCCCGACCACCTCTCCCGTCGGGGTTTCGGCCACCACCAGGATGGACGAGTACCCACCCTCCTGCAACCGCGCCCGGAACTCTCGGAACTCGTCCAGGGTCTCTGGGTAGTCCGGGAAGAGGGCGTTGCCGATCTCCAGGATCCTCGCCTCGTCGGTGTCTCTGGCCTCGCGAACCACCGCGGGGGCTGGGGGCCGGTGACCAACCGTCTCGCGCAAAGGGCGCTCACCTCACTCTATCCCGCTCACACATGGAGCCGGCACCGGGAATTCCCTCGGCTCCTGCGGCGCACCTCGAAGGTATGCGGGTTTCGCGAGATGGTCAAGGACTGCGACGTCTATCGGAAAGCATGCCATGCGGGTTTGCGGTAATCAGCGGTTCGTCATCCAATACCTCCTGTGCAATGTCTACTTGGCAGGCATGAGCTTCCCGTCACTTGATACCTTCAGTCTCTCGAACTGCGGCGCGGTCCGGTGTCCGTGCTTGTCAAAGTCCAGGATGCCGGTTGCACCAGCGTACCCCTTCCCGCCCCGCGCGAACACCTGTGCTATCTTGCTAGCTTCCGTTCCCACCCTACGCATGGCATAGGCGACCATCCAGGTGCCATCAAAACTGTACGCGGCCCACGGCGAAGGAGTGGCGTTCTCGTAACGTGACGCGTAGTGCGCCCGGAACTTCTCGGCGGACGGCTGAGTGTACGCGACCTCAATCCCGAACACGCGGCCAGCGGCCAGCGAAGGACCCTCGACCTTCAGCTGGGAGGGATAGGCGAGATACCAGGGGCCCAGCATCCGCGTCTGCCTAGCCTGCCTGAACAGGAGATTTCCCTCTTCCCCGGAGAGGCACGCTATGACGGCATCCGGGCGCTCAGAGGCGACGCGGGCCAAGTCGGAGCTGTAGTCAGCCCGGCCGGGCTCGTACCCGACGGAGGCGACAATTGCCCCGCCCAGCCGTCTGAGTCCCTCGCTTGCCCCCCTTTGCATCTCGCTTCCAAGCTGTCCGGCCGGAAACAGGACTGCCACCTTTCGATGACCCGATTCATACACCCACTTGGCCAGTTGTCCCCCGAGCTCGGCGTGCGCCACGGTGACTGTGTACACTGTGCCCCCGAGCCGACTTACGAGAGGACTGCTGGCGGTGGCGTTGATCACAACGACGTCCTTCGACCGCGCATACTCGGCCCAGTTGCCGAAGACATCGCTTCTCGTTCCGTTGACAATCAGTACCGCCTTCTCGGTGTCGATCAGTCTGTGAACGGCCTTCAAACCGGTCTCCTTGTCAGACCCGCTCTCCTCGATGACAACCTTGAGGTGGCGAGCTTTGATCCCTCCCGCCGAATTGATCTCCGCGACGGCGGTCTCGACTCCGCGAACCACATCTTCCTTGACAGCCGCCGAAGGTCCGAACGAGGAGATAGCAACGCCAATGTGGATCTCCCCGCCGGCACCGCCCCCTCCACAACCCGTTAGCAGTACCGCAAGCAGCCCCGCGACCGCGACCGTGCGGAGCGCCTGCCCTCTGTGCCAAGATCGACCAGTCATTTTGACGATCCAACTCTCCTTTCGCGCGACACTCGCCCTACTCGCCTTCACGCGGAGCCCTCCGGGGCGCCATCGGAAATGGCGCGCCGCACCCAGTTAGCGTGCGGTGGAAAGCACCTCCTCGTCGCTCGGCACTTCATGCACAGCCTGATGCTTGGGCGGATCAGTCTTCTGGGTCATTAGGCTGACGGGTACCATGACGAGAAGAGAGACCACCGGCGGTATTAACGTGTCCAAACCGGCCAGATGCTCTGGTATAGTGTAGTAGAGTATCAACCTGAGCACGGAGCCAACGACAACCGCCGCCAGGGCCCCGCTCGCGTTGGCCTTCTTCCAGAATAGCCCGAGCGTCAGCGGCACGAAGCAGCCGGCGAAGACGACGTCGAATGCCAGAACGAGCAGGATCCCCGGCTCCGGCCTCACGACGGCCAGATACATCGCGGCGGCCATGATGGGTATGGCCGCCAGCCGGGTGACCCAGAGGAGCCTGGCGTCAAGTGCCTTCCTATCCTCCGGGGTGTACTTCCTCTTCCAGACCTTTAGGATGTTCCTCTGCACAATGTTTCTGCCCAGGACCGAAGACACGCCTAGCAGTCCCCCGTCTGCAGTGGACAGCCCGGCGCCGATGATCCCCCCCAGGATGAGCAGCCCGTAGATAAAGGGGAGACCCATTGCCAGCGTCGGCAGGACCATCCTGGTGTCGGAAGCATTTGGGACCATCTTTATCGCCATCAGCCCCAGGAAAGAGGCGATTATGCCGACGAACAGCGTGAGCACCCCGGCATAGTAGCAGGCTCTCTGCGCCGTCTTAGGGTTCTTTGCAGCGAAGACCCTCTCCATGAAGTCGAGCGCAACGACGTCTCCCAGGCCTAGGGCGAGAATGCCGGCCCAGTTCACGAGCGCGCCGCTCTTGATCACCGTCAGCCCGCTGAGATCGAAGTGCCCGGGCGGGATCGCCGATGCGAAAAAGTCCCAGCCGTAGGTACCTATGATGTACACGAAGGCGGCGACGAATCCGAAAATGGCGGGGTAGATCTGAGCAATGTCAGTGGAAACCACTGACCAGAGGCCGCCAGAGATAGTGTAAAAGAACAAGATGGCAGATATGACGAAGAGGGACGCGATGTAATTCCACCCGAAGACCATGCTTATGATCCACGCGGACCCGGCCAGGTTTCCCGCGACGAGTATGATGAAGCTAAAGGACATCAGGAGCCCCACAAGAACCTCAACCAGACGATTGAACCTCCTGAAGTAAAAGTCCGGCAAGGTTATGAGGTTTAGCTTGTTCAGGGGTTTTGCGTACCAGGTCCCCGTCACAAACAGGCATATGGCGAGCCCGAGCGGGAACTGGAAGCCCGCCCACCATCCACCCGAGTACGTCGCGGCCGCGTTCCCCATGGTAGCGTTTGCGTCCAGGGACTGTGCAAGCATGGTCGTCCCGACCAGGAAGAAGGGAAGGCTCTTGCCCGCTACGATGTACTGCTTGCCGCTGCCCTTGACGAGGTAGTACATTGCAAGGCCCAGCAGGAAGAACACGACCAGGTAGAAGACGATGCCGTACTCGTAATTGGTCACAGTTCCACCTCCATACGCCGCTTAATGTGGTGTCACACCGGGCATAGCGCAGAAGTCCAGCACCCCCTGAGCCTTGACCCGGCAGGGTGGAGCCCGGGCGCCGGGACCCACCCTGCCGGCAGGATTCCTCTAGTAGCCCTTCACCTGCTTCGGGAAGTAGTCCTCGCACCCACCCTCTCGGTAGACATCCAGCGTCGTGCAGTGCAGGGCGCCGCCAAACGGGATCACCTTCTCGTAGGGAATCGGGACCACCTCAAACCCCAGCTTGTTTAGCTGGTCGCAGTACGCGGTCTCGTGCGCCTCGACACAGACCGTCTTAGGGTCGATCGAGAAGGTGTTCATCGAAATCCACGACTTGCCTTCATACAGCCCTGTCAGGTAGACCTTGTTCTTGTGCACGTAGGTCGGCCTAGCCGCGGGGATCAGCTCCCAATCGTTCTTCTTGAACAGTTCCCACAACTCGGGTGTGCGCGGGGCCCAATCGGGATTGTACATGCACAGGCCCGGCCGCAGCGGCACGAGGTTCACGTCAATGTGCCACGGATGGTAGTTGTTCGGCTTGTCGGCCTCCTTAGGGGTGTCGAACAGCACATGATGCAACCGCAGGCCGAGCGAAGCAAACATGCGCTTCAGCCAGTCCATGCCGCCCTTATTCGTCACGCACGAGCCCTGGTGGAAGACGTCTTTGCCGAACCGCATGGCATCGGCGGCATCCCAAAGGGCCTCCTTCTCGCTCAGCTGGAACTCCCAGTTGTGCAACCTCTGCCGCTTCTGCTCGTCCGTCCAGACGTTCTCGAAGTCGTAGTAGTAGTTCCGGACATAGGACTCGTCGGTGAGCATCGGCATGGGTGCCGCGAAGTGAACAACCTCGGGATCCTCCTTGAAGTACCGCTCAAAGATCGGCCGGAGGTTGTAGCGCTCATAGATGCGGGAACGGCGGACGGTCGTGGCTTCAATGATGTAGTTGCCGTGAATCACGGTGACGTCGCGGACGTTGTTGACGCCGTGCGCGTTCATCTGCACCCAACCCAACGGCGACGGAAGCGGCTTGTTCAGCATGAACGGCTGAATGTCCACCCGCTCGACGATGGCGCCCCGCTTCTCAATCTGTGCCACAAAGTAGTCCATCTGCCCGTTGGCCGCGTCCACCATCTCCTGCGGGAACGGTCCCCACGATCCCAGCGGATACCCACCATGCGGGAGGTCGTACCACCAGGCCGGCTCCGGAGCGGGAACGTTCGTGCCCTCAGGCCTTCCAACGATCACCCTCTTCAGCGGGTCCCACTCGTTCCAGGAATTCACGATCTTTGGCATTGCTTCTCTCCTCCTGTTGTTGTGGCTTCAGCGCGACATCTGCCGGCCTTCTAGACCAGTCCATGCTTCTTCACGAAATCATCCACGACGCCCGTAAGGTTGGGGCGGCCGATCTCCTGTAGGTCGTAGTAGACGCGCGTCGCGGGCTTCTTGATCTTGATGATGCGGCTCAAGTCGATCGGCGTTCCTATGACCACCGAGTCGCAGTCCGTCCTGTTGATGGTGGTCTCCAGGTCCTTGAGCATCTCCTGTCCATACCCCATTGCGGGAAGGAGAGTCCCGATGTCCGGATAGGTCTTGAAGGTCTCGATGAGCCTACCCGTGATGTATGGACGCGGGTCCACAAGCTCGGCTGCGCCGAACTTCTGGGCGGCAACCACGCCTGCTCCGATCTTCATGTGCCCGTGCGTCAGGGTCGGGCCGTCTTCAACCACCAGCACCCTTTTGCCCTTGATCACCGAGGGATCATCCACATCGATCGGTGAGGCGGCGTCGATGACAACAGCATTGGGGTTCACGGCGGCAATGTTTCTCCGAACCGTTGCCAGGCCCTCGGGACCGGCGCTGTCCACCTTGTTGATCACGACCACGTCGGCGAGCCTCAGCGTGACCGCGCCAGGCCAGAAGCTCATCTCGTGTCCCGGCCGGAGGGGATCAACGACGGTCACGTTCAGGTCGGACTTGTAGAACGAGAAGTCGTTGTTGCCGCCGTCCCAGAGAATCACATCGCAGCCCCTGGGATCCTTCTCGGCGGCCCGCAGGATGGCCTCGTAGTCCACCCCGGCGTAAACAACGTTGCCGCGAACCACATGGGGTTCGTACTCTTCCATCTCCTCCACCGTGCAGTTGTGCTTCTCGAGGTCGGAGAGATCAGCAAACCGCTGCACCTTCTGGGCAACAAGATTGCCGTACGGCATGGGATGGCGAACGGCCACGACCTTGAGGCCCTTGGCCATCAGCAGTTCGATGATCCTGCGCGACGTCTGGCTCTTGCCCGCCCCAGTGCGCACGGCGCCCACTGAAACTACCGGCTTCGTACTCTTGATCTGGGTGTCCTTGGGACCCAGCAGCACGAAGTTGGCACCGGCCGCCTGCACGATGGCCCCGACGGTCAAGACGTGCTGGAAGGACACATCACTGTAGGAAAAGACGCAGTCGTCCACCTTCAGGTCCTTGATCAACGAGGGAAGATCTGATTCCGAATAGATGGGAATGCCGTTAGGGTAGAGCGCGCCTGCCAGCTCCCCGGGGTACTTCCTGCCCTCAATGTCCGGAATCTGGGTGGCAGTGAAGGCGACTACGTTGTAGTCCTTGTTTCCCCTGTAGTACGTGTTGAAGTTGTGGAAGTCCCTTCCCGCTGCGCCGATGATTATTACGTTCTTCCTTGCCATCTCTTCCCTCCGTTTCGACTGTCTCACATATCTCTGAAGTGCGGCCTACACTGCGATCTCGGTCCCTGCCTGCCCGGCTACCGCCTTGTCGATATCATCCAGGTGGCAGATGACGGCCCTACCTCCGGTGCTCTCCACGAAGCCCAGGAGTGCCTCGACCTTGGGCCCCATCGAGCCAGCGGGGAAATGGCCTTCCTGAACGTATCCTTTCATCTCTTCAAGAGAAACCTTGCCCAGCAGCCGCTGCTCGGGCTTTCCCCAGTGGATGGCCGCGCCCTGGACATCCGTGGCAATGATGAACAGGTCCGCCTTGATCTTCTGGGCAAGCGTGGAGCTCGCAAGATCCTTGTCGATCACCGCCTCTACGCCGCGTAGGCTACCTCCCTCTCTGACGACCGGGATTCCGCCGCCGCCGCAGCAGACAACAATGTAGTCGTTGTCCACGAGCTGCTTGATCTCGCGGTGCTGAGTGATGGCCAACGGCTTGGGCGAAGCGACCACGCGCCGGTACCCTTTGTCGGTCTTGACCATCATGTAGGGCCGCCCGGCTGCCTCTTCCTCCGAGTAAAAGGGACCGACCGGCTTGGTAGGGTTCTTGAACAGCGGATCGTTCTGGTCCACCTCAGTGAAGGTCAGAACAGTAATGAAGAAGCGATCTTCACCCGCCTCCGCCAATGCCGCCTCTAGAGATGACTCGATCAGGTAGCCGATCTGACCCTGCGTCATAGCCCCTACGACGTCAAGCGGCATCGCCGGAACTTCCCTGCAGCTCTCCTGTTGCAGCAGGAGATTGCCGGACTGCGGTCCGTTGCCGTGGCTGATTACGACCCTGTAGTCTCTGGAGAGCTTGACAATCTCCCTTATGGGTAGCCTGAGGTTCTCCAGTTGCTCCTCTGCTGTGCCCTTCTGCCCCTTCTGAATCAGTGCATTACCACCAAAGGCAATCAACACGACCGGCTTCCTGCTCATGAGCTTCCTCACGTCCTCGGTATGGTAAGAGCTAACTCCCTAGGGTGGCGACCATCACGGCCTTGATGGTATGCACCCGGTTCTCGGCCTCATCGAACACGACCGACGCGCCGGACTCAAAGACCTCGTCGGTCACTTCCATGGCCTCCAGGGCGAACTTCTGGTAGATCTCCTCGCCGATCTTGGTCTCCCGGTTGTGAAATGACGGCAGGCAGTGAAGGAACTTCACGTTCGGGTTGCCGCTCTTGTCCATGACCGCCCGGTTGACCTGGTAGGGTTTGAGGAGGTTGATCCGCTCCTTCCAGACTTCCGCCGGCTCTCCCATGGAGACCCAGACGTCCGTCGCGATGAAATCGCATCCCCGCACGCCCTCATCCACATCCTGGGTAAGGGTGATCCTGCCCCCCGTCTCTTTGGCGATCTCCCTTGCCTGTTCCACCAGTTGAGGATTCTGCTGGAGACTCCGGGGCGCGACGGATCGGAAGTCCATGCCCATCTTGGCGGCTCCCACGAGGTAGGAATTGCCCATGTTGAACCGCGCATCCCCGAGGTACGCGAACTTGATCTGGCTCAGGGGCTTGTCGCTGTGTTCCATCATGGTGAGCAGGTCGGCCAGGATCTGGGTGGGATGGAACTCGTTGGTCAGACCGTTCCAAACAGGCACGCCCGCGTGCTTGGCCAGGTCCTCCACTATCTGCTGGCCAAACCCCCTGTACTCGATCCCGTCATACATTCTCCCAAGAACCCGAGCCGTATCCCGAATGGACTCCTTGGAGCCCATCTGAGAGCCCGTGGGCTCGAGATAGGTCACGCTGGCGCCCTGGTCATATGCCGCGGTCTCAAAGGCACAACGGGTTCGCGTGGAGGCCTTCTCGAAGATCAGAACTATGTTCTTACCCTTGAGGCGCTGCTGCTCTGTTCCCGCGTAGCGGGCCTTCTTCAGATCCAGCGAGAGATCCAGCAAGAACCTGATCTCCTGAGGTGTGAAATCGAGTTCCTTAAGGAAACTCCTGTTCCTGAGATTGAAGGCCATGTCTTGACCCCTCCCAATAGACGACTTACTTCCTTAGTCAGGCAGTATGACGCTTAGATTGTACTGCGTAAAGGGCTTAGGGTTTCTGGGGGGGGCCGCAGGCCAAGCTGTGCTGCAAGGGCCTGGGATAAGAGGTGGAGCCGTAGTGCGCATGGAGGGTGCTTCTTGTGAATCGGTGGGGACCTACTAACGAGGTGCGCGACTCAGGATAAGCGGGATGGGGGAGAACAACCTGCCGGTGGAGTACCGCCCGATCAAGAAAATCCAGGAAATCCAAGGAACTCTCTATCGGTGTCATCGTCGGTCTCGGCACAATCCTCGCCAGTGGCCAGAACCCGCGCATCAGGTTGCGATCTGATTTGGTGCGTCGCATTCGACAGCACGCACCTGGGTTCCTGCCTGCCCGGCAGCGCACGGGACCGTTGCGGAGGTGTTGGCCGCTACAGGAGGTTGACGACCGCACCACGGCGTGCTATCTTGCCCTTCGAACCAACTCCTTTAAGGAGCCGTCCTGCGAGACGGACAAGGAGGAAGCGATGACCAATGACCGCATGTTCCGCCCGCCGCGACGGCGGGCGTTTTGCTGCCGCCGCGCGGCGGCGTCCACAAGACACCTCCCAACGACTGTTCCAATACCAGAACATCACATAGGAGAGTGGCATTGACCATGGATACCCGTATGGCCACGGTGGAGCACGGCAACTGGGACCGAACGCTCGAAGCGGCCGCCCGCTCTCTTGGCGGCTGGCTGAATGCCCACACGCACCTGGATCGGGCCAACACCTTCGCCCCTGAGTTTCTGCAGCACGCCAACATAGACCCGATGGGCGCGGCAGGCCTGTCGCTTCCCGTGAAGCAGATCCTGGTGGGCGAGCTCCACAAAGGCCTAGCCTACACTTCCGACAGCCTCTACGAGCGCATGCGGGCCGAACTGGAGCGGATGGTGGCGATGCACGTGCGGGAGGTGATCTCGTTCGTGGACGCCACTCCTGACATCGGCCTGGTCGCGATCGAGCAGGCGGTGCGGCTGCGCGAGGAGTTCCGGGACCGTCTGGTCCTCAAGATCGCGGTTTCGCCGATCTTCGGCTTCAAGAACCCGAAGATCAATCCCGACCGGTGGGATGTATACAGGCAGGCGGCAGAGATCGCCGACGTGCTGGGCGGTCTGCCTTCCAGGGACCGCGGAGACAGTCGTGTTGGCTTCGACGGGCATGTCCGTATGGTCCTGGAACTCGGGAAGGCGCTGCGCAAACCAGTGCACTTCCAGGTGGACCAGGACAACGACCCCAGGGAAGCGGAGACCGAGCAGCTCGTGCAAGCGGTCAGGTGGCTCGGATCGCCGGCAGTGGACGGAGAAGACGGCCCGACGGTGTGGGCGGTGCACGCCATCTCGCCATCGTGCTACGAGGAAGGCCGCTTCCAGCGCCTGGTTGAGGACCTGCTGGCCTACCGCGTGGGTATCATCTCGTGCCCGACGGCGGCGCTGTCCATGTTCCAGATGCGGCCCATGGCGGCGCCCCTGCACAACTCCATCGCCCGGCTGCTGGACATGATGGTCGCCGGCGTGCCGGTGCGCATCGGTACCGACAACATCTGCGACATCTTCATCCCCAACGGCGACGGCAGCGTGCGCAGCGAGGTGTGGGTGGCGGCCTCGGCGCTGCGGTTCTACCAAACTCTCGTCTGGGCGAAGATCGGCGCCAACGTGCCCCTAAACGAAGGCGATCGGGAGTGGATTCGCCAGGCCCTGCAGCGGGCGCGTGACACCTGGGCAACCGTCCGGGCGGCGCTGGCACCCGCGATCTCAAACGGGGACCACCAGGACCGCGTCGCGGACAGGGTACACTTCGCGGTTGCGCGGTAGAGGCCGGCCGTACGGCCGGCCATCGCAACAAAACCGCGCAGAGGAAACGGGTTCCGCCGGCCTGAAGAGTACCACCCAGGGGACGGCGGCGCGGTTGCCGGCGGGGAGCCGGTGCCGCCGCGACCAGTTCCTTTGAGGAGGTTCCAACCTTGAATAGGATCTGGACTGCGATCATCGTCGGCGCCCTGGTCCTGGCACTACCGGCCGCGGGGATCGGCCAGCCGCGGGTGACGATCACCTACTGGCAGTACTTCTTCGAGAGCAAGGTCAAGCTTGTGGACCAGCTCATAGCCCAGTTCGAGACCCAGTACCCCGGCGTCAAAGTCGCCCACGAGCACTTCCCCTACGACGCCTACAACCAGAAGGTGGCCAGCGCCGTTCCGGCCGGACAGGGCCCGGACGTGATCAACCTGTTCTACGGCTGGGTGCCGCTCTACGTGGACAGCGGCTACCTGCAGTCGCTGCCGCCCGATGCATTCCCGCCTGTGCAGATCGAGCGCGACTACGTCCCAATGATCAAGGCGTCGAAGCTCGACGGAAAGTACTGGGCGATCCCGACGGCGGTGCGCAGTCTGGCCATGTTCTACAACGCCGACCTGTTCCGCTCGGCCGCGGTAGTGCGGCCGCCGGTTACCTGGGAGGAGTTCCAGGCGGCCGCTGAGCGGATGACCGCGCGTGACGACCGCGGCCGGATCACCACGATGGGCTTCGGCGTGGCGCCCTCCGGACAGGACCACCACCTGCTGCGCGAGGTACTGTTCCGGCAGTGGGGCGCCGCGCCGTACAGCGCCGACAACCGGCGCGTGACCTACGCAACGCCTGCCGGGGCCGAGGCCCTGCGCTGGTACACCGAGATGATCACCAAGTCCAAGGTAGGCGCCATTGACTTCTTCCCGGGCGCCGGTGGGTATCGCAACGCCTTCATGGCCGGCCGGGCAGGGATGATCGTTGACGGCTCCTTCGCGATCGGCGCGATCCGGCGCGGGACACGGGCCTCCTGGGGCGTCGCACCGCTGCCCGGGCGCACGGTAGGCGGGGCGCCGTCCAACTTTGGCTCCTACTGGGTCCACGGTCTTACCACGCGCGCGCAGGGGCCGCGCCGCGAGGCGGCGATTCAGTTCCTGAAGTTCCTGGTCTCAGAGCAGACGCAGCGGCTGTGGCTGGACGCGGTGGGTGAGCTCCCGGCCTACAAGCGGCTTGTGGAGGATCCGCGCCTGGGCGCGGATCCGGTGATGGGTCCGTTCGTCTCGGCGCTGCCCTACGCGCGCGCCACGTTCTTCGTGGACGAGGCGGCACAACGGCAGGTGCTGGTAGACGCGGTCAACGAGGTGGTTCTGAACAACAAGCCCCCCAGGCAGGCGCTCGAGGAGGCAGCGGCCAAGGAACAGAAGATCCTCGACGAGTTCTGGGCCAAGCGCAAGCGGCCGTAACCCGGTCGTCGCGCAGGCGGGATGGCTACTCAGGTCACCGCGGCGCGTCCACTGCGGCGCGGGTTGCGCATAGGACAGCAGCGGGCACTGTGGGCCTACCTGTTCCTGGCGGTCCCGCTGCTGTTCTTCGCGGGAATCCGGATCCTGCCGGCCATCTCCTCGCTGTACATCAGCGTCCACGAGTGGAACATCATCTCGCCGGTCCGTCCGTACGTCGGCCTGGCCAACTTCCAGACCCTGGCCGCCGATCCACGATTCGCGCGTGCCGCCATCAACACGGTGCGTTACGTGCTGGTGGGGATCCCGGCACAGATGGTCCTGGGCCTCGGGCTGGCGCTCCTGCTGCAGCGAATCGTCAGGTTTCGTGGGCTTTTCCGGGCCCTGTACTTCATGCCGTTCATCACGCCCATCGTGGCGGCAAGTTGGGTGTGGCAGTGGATGTACTCGGTGCATCTCGGCCCGCTCAACAAGATCCTGCAGGGGATGGGGCTGCCCGCCCAGGGGTTCCTGCGCGACCCCGGCCAGGCCCTTTTCGCCGTCGCGGCGATGGTTGTCTGGCAGTACCTCGGGTTCCAGGTCGTCATCTTCTTGGCCGGCTTGGAAGCGATACCACGCGTCTACTACGAAGCCGCTGAGGTAGACGGCGCCACCGGCTGGCGGCTGTTCTGGCGCATAACGTTGCCACTGCTCAACCCGACCTTGGTTTTCTCCATGGTGTACAGCACGATTGTCTACCTGCAGCTATTCACGCAGGTGCTCAACATGACTTTCCAGGACCAGGGCGGCCCGCTGGCCAGCACCCTCACGCTGGTGCTCTACGTCTACCAGCTCGGGTTCCAACGGTTCAAGATGGGCGAGGCCGCGGCCGCGACCGCCATCCTGTTCGTTGTCATTCTCACGATCACCTTGCTGCAGATGAAGATCCTCTCCAAGCCGGTGGAGTACTGATGACCGGGCGCGCGGGGGGAGATCCGCGGGTTGTGCTCAGTTACCTGATCCTGGCCGCTGGGAGTCTCGTTGTGGCCTTTCCCTTCTTCTGGATGGTCGCCAGCTCCCTGAAACCGCTGGCGGAGATCTTCGATGTGCGCTTCCTGCCTACGCAGCCCACGCTCGAGAACTACGCGGAGGTGCTCACGCGCACGCAGTTCCCGCGGTGGTTTGCCAACAGCCTGATCATCGCACTCATAACCACGGTAAGCGTGGCCTTCTTCGATGCGCTGGTCGGCTATGTGCTGGCCAAGCTCAAGTTCCCAGGTAGGGACCTCATCTTCGTGCTCATCTTGGCCACCCTGATGATCCCCACCGAGATGCTGGTGATCCCGTGGTACATCATGTCCAGCGCCAACGGGTGGATCAACACCTACTGGGGAATCATGTTCCCGGGACTGATTACCGCCTTCGGCATCTTCCTGATCCGGCAGTTCATGTCGGGCGTGCCCGATGAGCTGCTGGACGCCGGGCGCATAGACGGCGTGGGCGAGTTCGGGCTGTTCTGGCGGATCGCCCTTCCTCAAGTCAGGCCGGCGATGGCGGCGCTGTGCATCTTCACCTTCCTGGGCAACTGGAACGCGTTCCTGTGGCCGATGATCGTGATTCAGACTCCGAACATGCGCACCCTGCCGGTCGGGCTCGCGCTCTTCTCCGGCGAGGCGGGCTCGTCGTGGAACCTGATAATGGCAGGATCGGCCCTGGCGATCATTCCGGTCCTGCTGGTCTTCCTGGTGCTGCAGCGGCAGATCATCGAGGGGATCGTCCTTACTGGGCTCCGAAATTGAGCGGAGGAGGAAAGCCCATGCCTGGGCCCGCGACCGGACTCCCGATACCGGTGCTCGACTTCCACGCCCATTTCCCAGCCAGGCCGCCCTCCGCCCACGCAGATCCCGTGCGGGCCGAGTACGTTCGGCGTCACGGCGAGACCAGGTGGGCCATGGTCCAGAAGTGGCTGGAGGCCGACCTGGCGGCCTGGCGCGCGGCCTGGGGGTTCCCGGAGCCGGAATCCGAGCCCAAAGGTGGTGACGCGGAGACGGCGGCGCGGTGGGCACAGGAGGTGGAACGCCACGGCCTGGCGCGGGTTGTCTTCGTGACCGGCGGAGGGAACGACCGGCTGGCCGCGGTTGTGGGCAGCCGCCCCGACCGTTTCCTCGGATTCGCGCACCACGATCCCTTTGCCACGGGCGCGGCCGCCGAGCTGGAGCGGGCGGTCGTCCACCTTGGGCTGCGCGGATATAAGATCATCGCCCCCCTGCACAGGCAGCGGCTCGACGACGATCGGCTCGCGCCCCTGTGGGAAGCCGCGGAGCGCTTGGGGATCCCGGTGCTGGTGCACTTCGGCCCGCTCCGGTACCAGGGCATCGTGACCGGGCCCAATATCAGCCCGCTCGTGCTGCAGGACGTGGCGCGGGGGTTCCCATCCATCCCCTTCGTGGTCCCGCACCTGGGATGTGGCTACCCGCGCGAGCTCCTCCACCTTATGTGGGTCTGCGGGAACGTCTGCGTGGACACTTCCGGCAGCAACGAGTGGATGCGCTGGATGCCCTACGACCTGGATCTCAAATCACTGCTCAGGAGGTTCCTGGATACCGCGGGCGCGGAACGGATCATCTTCGGCTCTGACTCCTCATGGTTCCCGAGGGGGTTCGCGCGCCGGTACCTCGACGAGCAGTTCAGGGCGTGCTGCGAGCTCGGGGTCTCGGATGATGGCCTGCGCCTGATCTTCTTCGGGAACGCCGCCAGGCTACTGAGCCAGGAAGGAAGCGCGGGGGTGGCCGGCTAACCCTGCGGTAGTGAAGCCGACACCACCATAGCGCCGACGGGCAGCGATAAGGAGGCACGCCATGCGGGCACGGCTGGAGTTCGGTCGGGCCATCGAAACCCTGCGGGCATCCAAGAACCTCTCTCATCGGGAGGTCGCCACGCTGGCCCGGATCTCACACTCGTATCTTTCTCAGATCGAGCGGGGGCTCAAGCGCCCGTCCACCGACATAGTCACCAAGATCGCGCGGGCGTTCGGTATGAAGGGAAGCGCATTTCTCCAGTATGTGGAGGAGCTCTCCGCCCCGCTGCCGGAGGAGGAACCACAGGCCCGGGCAGTGCAGCTCCCCCTGAAGCGCGGACGGCCCCTGGCGCTCTTCTCCAACGACCAGGCGGGAGCGGCCAGGACTGGGCGCCGGCGCCGCAGCCCGTCGGTCGCCGAGGACCAGGGAGACCTCTCGCTCAACGAGCTGCTGGTCATAGCCCGGCACCTTACCGAAGGTGACCGCGCGGCGCTGCTGCAAATGGCCAGGCACCTGCTGCGCCGCAAAGCATGAGACCATCAATCAAGGCCGTGCCGCCCGAGGTCCTCGCCGCGGGCGGCATCTACTGCGACCTCATCTTCTCGGGGCTGGACGCGGCGCCGAGTCTGGGTGAGGAGGTGCGCACGCAGCAGTTCACCATGACCGCCGGCGGCGGCGCCTTCATCACTGCGGCAGGACTGGCGCGCCTGCGCGTGCGTACGGGCCTGGTCGCCTACGTCGGGGCAGATCCGCTGGGCCGCTTTCAGTTGCAGCACCTACGCCGCTCCGGCGTGGACACCTCGCGGGTCAAGCGGCATCCGGAGTTGGGTGCCGGCCTGTCCGTGGCCTTCTCCACCACGGCCGACCGCGGGTTCCTGACATACCCCGGATGCGCGGCCAGAACCGGAGAGTTGCTGGACGCCTGGCCGTGGGACTGCAGTGCGCGGATCAGGCACGTGCACTTCGCCGGCATGCCAGAGCCGTTCGCGGCCCGGCTGCCGTTGCTCGAACGGCTGCGATCCGAGGGGATCACCACATCGCTGGACATCGGCTGGAACCCGGCGCAGTACGACTCGGTGGAGTTCCGTGAGGTAGTGCGGCGCGTGACGATCTTCATGCCCTCCTGGCGCGATGCCCGGTGGTTTACAGGGCGCGAGGAACCGGAGATCGCGCTGGAGGTGCTGGCCGGCTTCGTGGACGTACCCGTGATCAAGCTGGGACCCGAAGGCGCCATCGGGATGCACGAGGGGCGCCTACTGCGGGTCAGCCCGCCCGCCGTCGCCGCAGTGGAAACCACCGGGGCGGGCGATGCCTTCGATGCCGGCTTCCTCTGGGCGTACCTGCGCGGCGAGGCAGTGGATCGCTGCCTGCTGGCCGGGAACACCTGCGGCGCGCTCTCGACCCGGGCGCCGGGTGGAACCGCGGCCTTTCCGACCCTCCGGGAACTGCGCGCCGCGATGGCGACGCGATGCTAGGAGGAGCGCGGTGACGGAAGGGACTCTATGACCCTCACCGTGATCGGCGGCGGGGGCATGCGCACACCGCTCCTGATCGGCGGGCTGATCGCCCGCCGCCCGCGGCTCCCGGTTGAGCGTGTGGTTCTCCACGACTTGGATCCTGAGGCCCTGGAGCTCGTGGCGGCCGTCTCAGGCGCGATGCTGAGCACGGCCGGGCACCCATTCGAGGTCCGAACAACCACGTCATTGGAGGAGGCGCTGGAAGCACCCTCATGGGTCATCACCAGCATTCGGGTGGGCGGCCTGGCTGGCCGCGTGGTTGATGAGCAGGTGCCGCTGGCGTGGGGCGTCGTGGGCCAGGAGACAACAGGCCCAGGCGGATGGGCGATGGCGCTGCGCACGATCCCTGTGCTGGCGGACCTGGCCGGGCGAATCAGGAGCCGCCGGCCGTCCGCGTGGATCATCAACTTCACTAACCCGGCAGGTCTGATCACGCAGGCCCTGGCCGCCGAAGGACACCGCGTCATCGGCATCTGCGACGGCCCGCCTGCCCTGGGAGACCGGATAGCCGCTGCGCTGGGCGCGCAGGAGGCCGACCTGCGGCTGGACTACCTGGGCCTCAACCACCTGGGATGGGTGCGTGGCGTCCAGATCGGCGGCGCCGAGCGCCTGCCCGAGATACTTGCCAGCGACGAGATGATCCGGGCGATCTATGGGAGGCCCTTGTTCGAGCCCGATGAGATCAGACGCCTGGGGCTGCTGCCAAACGAGTACCTACACTACTACTACCACCACGATGCGCTGGTCGGACGCCTGCGCGCCTCTCCGCAGACGCGCGGAGAGGCGATCGGGAGAGTTGCGGCGGAACTGCGCAGGTCGCTTGCGGTAGCCGTCGAGACCGGGCAGGACCCCCTCCCTCACTACCAAGCCGCCATCATGGCGCGACGCTCATCGTACATGGCCGCCGAGACTGGAGTGCACCGCGATCTGGCCATGATGGGAGGGCACGTGGAGGGCGGCTATGCCCGTGCTGCGCTGGGCGTCATCGCGGCGATGCTCGATCCAGAGGCCCGCGAGGTGATCGTCAACACAACGAACCGGGGAGCCATCGAGGACCTGGGGCCGGAGGACGTGGTCGAGGTTCCCTGCCGCATCGGCGCCTCCGGTCCCACGCCCCGGCCGATGGGCCCGCTGCCGGCAGCCGTGCGCGAACTCGTCCTCCGCGTCAAGGCCTACGAGCGTGCCACGGTGGAAGCAGCGGCGCAGCGGTCGTGGTGCGCCGCGGTTGAGGCCCTTGCCATGCACCCGCTGGTCCCATCGTCAGAGGTGGCCTCTGGGATCGCCGAGGAGTACCGGCGGCGGCATTCCCCGTGTTTGGACTACCTCACTTGACGGATCGCTGCGACCACCTGCCCTATCCAGGATGATCCTCATCAATACGCGTCACCCTGAGGACCTCCTGCCATCGGTCAAGACTCGGCCAAGAAAGCGCCAGGGCAGCCAGGCTCAGCACGCACAGTACATTCAAGGCACCACGATCGCCAAAGATGGCAAAGTGAGCCACACCGAGAACCGCCGGCGTAGCGGCCATCGCAACTGCCACCATGGACAGCCCCGCCACTCCACCCACTACCTCCTCGCGTGAACCGGCACGGACATGCCTGCCCGGCGACAGCGCGAGATTCTTCATCCACCAGCCCAGGGCGACGTCGGCCAGCCCCACGGCGTAGAAGATGAGCGCGAGAATCCTCCCGTCCATGTCGGACTCACGCGGCCCGGGCAACAGGACCGGCACCGCAACCCAGATGGCGATCACCATCCCGAATGCGGCCAGACACATCCCGCGCACCAGACGGTGCATCCGGGCGAGCTGCGACTCCGGGTCACGGTGGTTCGGGCTGGTCATCGCTCTCTCTCCCAGGGTGTCGGATACACCGGCGCTCTCTTCTGCACGGCGACCGGCCATCCTTCAGGCACCCCAGGCACCCAGATCTGCGCCATGAAGGGAATTCTGCATCCTTCGTCGTATACAGGCATTGTGCAGAAGGCGCTGCATACACGCTCTCTACCCGAGGCGATTGACGCGGCGTACGCGCGCCTCTCGCCCTCCCAGCGAAAGCTGGCCGAGTACCTGCTCGCCAGCTACGATGACGCGGCCTTCCTGACCTCCACCGAACTGGCGCGGCGCCTCAAGACCAGCGACTCCACGGTCGTGCGTTTCGCCCGGGCCCTGGGCTATCGGGGCTATCCGGCCCTGCGCGCGGCGCTGGCCGACCTGATCCGTGCGGGCAGAACCACCCACAGCGGCCGCATGGCTTCAGCTCTGCAGCGCCTGCGTACGGAAGCGTCCCCTCTGGCCCGGCTGTTGGATCAGGACTTGGCCGCGCTGGGCGAGTTGCGCCGCACGCTGTCGCCCAACCTCATCACCGAGATCGCCCGCCGCCTGCGCGCTGCCCGCACAGTGTACGTACTCGGCCTGGGGATATCGCGATCGCTGGCGCACTTCGTCGCCTTCAGACTGCGCCGCACGGGAATGCACGTCGAGACGATCACACACGGCGGGACCGAGGCCTGGGAGGTGCTGTTCCGCATCTCACGCAGGGATGTGATGCTGGCAGTGGGTTTCTTCCGGGGCTACCAGGACATCGTACGCGCCCTGCGCTACGCGCGGGGCAGGGGAGTGCACACCATCGTCTTCACCGATACGCCCGATTCGCCGCTGGCTGCCCATGCGACGCGCCTCGTCGTGGCCCGTCGCGGGGATCTGGCCGTCGTCAATTCGCTGGTCGTGCCCATGGCCATGCTGAACCTATTGACCGTGGCGGTGGCCCTCCAGATGCCCGACGACGCCGTGGGCAAGCTCCAGGCCTGGGATCGCTTGCGGGCGGTTTTTGAGGACTCCCCGCCGCAGGTTCACGAGGGAAGTCACGGAAACGAGTGAAAGGCGTACTACATCGTCGGAGGTGAGTCAGATGCGCAGGTTTGCCGTGATAGCAGTAGCCCTGCTTGTCGTCTGCCTGGGCACGACGATGGTCCCGCCCGCCGGTGCTCAGCCGGCCTCGGGAACCGTCGTGCTCTACACATCGGTTCCGCAGGAGATGGCAACCGAGTTCGCCGGGGCGTTCATGCGGAAGCACCCGCAGATTAAGCTGGAGGTTCTACGGTCGGGCAGCACCGAGATCGAGATGCGGATCTTTGCCGAGATTGAGACCGGCGGCATCCGGGCCGACCTCCTGTGGCTCGCGGACGCGCCGATCTTCATCACCCTGCGCGACAAGGGGCTGCTGCTGGCCTACCGCTCCCCCGAGGCGCGGCATGTGCCCGCGCCGTTCCGCGATCCCGGCAATCACTTCATCGCCGGACGGCTGATAAACATGATAATCGCGGTGAACACCACTCTGATCCCGGTGCGCGCGGCGCCGAAATCCTGGAGCGACTTCCCCAAGTTCGGCAAGACTGCGGCCATGCCCAATCCCCTCTACTCCGGATCGGTCTTCGTGACCGTGGCGACCTTCGTGCAGAAGTACGGCTGGGCGTGGTTTGAGCGCGCGCGCAAAGAGAACATCCAGGTGCTGCGGGGGAACACCGAGGTGGCGCGCGCGCTGGCCGCGCGCGAGTTCGGCGTGGGCATGACGCTGGACTTCATGGTATACGGCATGATCCAGGACGGCGCGCCGCTGGCGATCATCTGGCCCGAGGAGGGCGCGGTCTCGGTTCCGAGCCCGGTTGCCATCATCAAGTCGAGCAAGAACCCCGAGGCCGCGAGGCGCTTCGTGGACTACGCGATCAGCGTGGAAGGCCAGAAGTTCCTGGCCTCCAAGGGAGTGGTGCCGGTGCGCGAGGACGTGGATCCCCCCAAGGGCCAACCCCGGGCCTCGGAGATCAAGACGCTGCCGATCCCGTTCGAGTGGGCGGCGAAGAACGCGGCCGACATCCGGACGCGGTTCGAACAGATCATGATGCGCTAACCTCAGGTGCCGCGGGTGCCATCAGACGCTCCCCACCCCCCACCGGCGCAGGCCCGAGCGCCCAGCCGCGCGCTGGACCCGCGCGTGCCCCTGCTGGTCCTGGTTGCGGCGGCGATGGTGTTGCTCGTTGTCTGGCCCGTGGCACAGGTGGTCTACCGCAGCCTGCTCGTGGACGGCGGGTTGGGATTGGACCACTACCGGCGGGCCATCGTGCACCCGGGCAATCTCCGGGCCCTGACCAACACGGTGTGGGTGGGGGTTGCCTCCGCGGCCGGAGCCATGATCGCAGGCGCGGTGCTGGCATTCCTGGTCATGCGCACCGACATACCCGGCAAGGGCTGGCTGCGCACATTGCTGATCATGCCCTACGCGGTCCCGCCGTTCTTTGGCGCCATCGCCTGGGCCCAACTGCTGGGGCCGCAGGGCTACCTCATGCGCCCTCTCATTGCCCTGCTGGGTCTGGAACAGGCTCCCTTCTCAATCTACAGCGCCTGGGGGATCGTCTTCGTGATGGCAATCCATGCCTTCCCGCTGGTCTTCCTCACCGTATCCGGCGCGCTTGAGCGTATGGACGCCAGCCTGGAGGAGGCCGCCCGCACCAGCGGTGCAGGCAGCCTGCGCGTGATGCGCGACGTTACCATGCCGCTGGTGCTTCCGGCGCTGTTGGCCGGGGGTCTCCTGGCCTTCATCCACTCGATCGCCAACTTCGGCATCCCTGCGCTGCTGGGAATCCGCGTGCGGTTCTACGTCCTCACGACCAGCATATACGCCTCGCTGAACATCCCGGACTTCCCGCTGGCCACGGCCAAGTCAATGCTGCTCGTGGCGGTCGGCGCCGCCGCGCTGGCAGTCCAGTGGCGGCTTCAGCGCGGTCAGCAGCGCTACACGGTCATCGCGGGTAAGTCCATCCATCCGCAGGTCATCCGTCTCGGACCGCTGCGCCGCGTGGCGTTCGCCCTGGCGGTCCTGTTTGCCGCGGTGATCGCGGTCCTCCCTCTCTTCTCCTTGCTGCTGACCTCTCTGTTGAAGTACTACGGCGCGCCCCTGGCAGTGGCGAGTCTCACGCTGAAGCACTACGCGTACGTTGCGAACCAGGGAGTCATCCGCCGTGCGCTCGCAAACAGCGCGTTGCTGGGCGTGTCCGCGGCCACCATCACCATGGTGCTGGGGACGTTCGTGGCCTACGCCCGCATACGCGCCAAACTGCGTGGGGCCGCCGCGCTCGACACGCTCGGCATGCTTCCCTACGCCGTCCCCCACACCGTCATCGCCATAGCGATGATCCTGGCGTGGGCCCGGCCGCCTGTGGCGCTCTACGGCACCATCTGGATAATCTTGCTGGCGTACATCGTGGCATACATGCCGCTCTCGCTGCGCACGACCTCGGCTACGCTGCAGCAGGTACACGAGTCGCTGGAGGAAGCGGCCCGCGTCTCAGGCGCAGGGCCTCTTCGGGCCATGCGCGACATCATAATCCCGCTGGTGCGGCCCGGCATGGTGGCGGGCTGGATCCTGGTTTTCATGCCCGCGTTCCGCGAGCTGACCATGTCAATCCTGCTGTTCGGGCTTCGGACCGAAACGATAGGCGTGATCATCTTCAACATGCAGTCGTCGGGCTACACGCAGATCGCCGCGGCACTCTCGGTGCTCGTGTGTGTGCTGATCCTGGGAAGCAACCTGATCGTGCGCAAGGCCACGCGGGGCCAGGTAGGATTCTAGCAGATGGGGTCCTCGGGGGTTGCCATGGACGCTGTGCTGGTTTCGGATCTCTGGAAGACGTTCGACGGCGTGGTGGCGGCACGGGCGGTCTCGTTCTCCATCGGGCCGGAGGAGTTCTTCACGCTGCTGGGCCCGAGCGGGTGCGGCAAGACCACGACGCTGCGCTGCGTGGCCGGCCTTGAACTCCCCACGCGCGGGCGGATCACGATAGGAGGACGCGTCGTCAACGACCTGGCCGCGGGCCAGTTCGTCCCACCGGAGGGCCGCCGCCTGGGCATGGTCTTCCAGAACTACGCGGTCTGGCCGCACATGACCGTGTTCGACAACGTGGCGTACCCGCTGCGCGTGGCGGGCGAGGGGCGGCAGGCGATCGCGTCGCGGGCGGCAGAGGTGCTCGACCTGGTGGAGCTGCGGGGTCTGGGCGGACGCTACCCCCACCAGCTCTCAGGAGGTCAGCAGCAGCGTGTAGCACTGGGACGCGCGCTGGCCGGGCGCCCGGAGATCCTGCTGCTCGATGAGCCGCTGTCGAACCTGGATGCCAAGTTGCGTGAGCAGATGCGCTTTGAACTCAAGGAGCTTCAGCGCCGGATGCGCATCCCAGTGCTCTACGTCACACACGACCAGGCCGAGGCCATGGCGCTGTCGGACCGCCTGGCGGTCATGGCGGACGGACAGATTGTCCAGGTCGGCCGGCCGGCCGAGATCTACAACCACCCGGCCACGCGGTTTGTCGCCGACTTCATAGGACAGATGAACTTCCTCCCGGCGCAGGTCACAGCCGGCGGGCCCGGCATCGCCAACGTAAAGGTGGACGGCTACGAGTGCCGCGCCGAGAACCCCTCCGGCATCTCGGGCTCGGCCGCAATAGCGGTGCGGCCGGAAGACCTGACCCTCGCCGCCGATGAGGGACTGCCCGGCCGCGTGGAGGTCCGGAACTTCCTAGGTAACCTGGTGGAGTACAAGGTCCGGCTGGATGGGGGTCTGACGGTCCGCGTGCAGGCCCCGCCCGGGCAGTACTACGAGGAAGGCGCGGAGGTTGTGGTCGGTATCCGCCGCGCGATGCTCTTCGAACGATGAGGATCGCGGCGTCCACGACGACCACGCGCGAGCTTCCCCTGCTTGAGGTCATGGACCTCGTGCGCGACTTGGGATACGCGGCGTTGGAGGTCTGGACCGAGCACCTCTGGGACCAAGGTTTCGCCCCGTTGCGTCTGAAGAGCGAGGCGGCCGCCCGAGGCCTTGCCCTGACGCTACACGGCCCCACACGCGACCTCAACGTGACCTCGACCAATTCCGGGATCCGCTCCGAGTCCCAGCGACAGTACCTGGCCGCCCTGGAGGAGGCCGCCGAGATGGGAGCCGAGGTGGTGGTCCTGCATCCAGGCGCGCTTTCCTCCAACGGCGATGACCCGGACGCGTTCTGGCCCCCAATGGAAGCATTCCTCGGTCGGGTGGCCGAGAGGGCCGCGCTGCTCGGGCTGCGGGTGGGGATTGAAAACATGGAGCGCAAACGCCTGGAGATCGTAACAGACCTCCATCTGGCCGCGGGGCTCGTGCGCCGAGTCGGCGCGGCTTCACTCGGGCTGACGCTGGACGTCGCACACCTTCTCTACAACGGTGACTTGGTCGCGTTCGACGGATTGGAGCAGTACATCTATCACGTCCACATCTCCGGATCCACGCACGAGAAGGCCCACGTTCCCCTGGCTGTGGGCATCTTCGATGCACGGGCGGCGCTGGAAGCCTTGCGGCGTTTCTACGACGGGACCGTCGCGATCGAGAGCTTCGTGCGCGGCAGGGCCCGGGAGGTACTGGCCGAGAACCACCGGGTCATGGCAGCGTGGCTGGACCGCGCGCCGGTCAGCTAAGCCCGCGAGCCCCGCACCGCACCGCCGCTGAATCAAGCCCGAGCTGAATCAGGCTTGCGCAGCAGGCCTGTATCGCGGCAGCGCCTCGCGCATCCTCCGCATCCCCTCGCGGATCTTCTCCTGGCTGTTGGCATAGGAGAAGCGCAGGTACCCCTTGCCCCACCCGCCAAACGACGTCCCTGCCAGGCAGGCGACGCCGCCCTCCTCCAGCAGAAATGTGGCCAGGCGCTTGACGTCGGTGTCAATCGCGGACACGTTGGGAAAGGCATAGAAAGCGCCACCGGGAACCCGGCACCCTACGCCATCCATGCCGTTCAATTCACCTACGATGATGTCACGGCGGCGGCGGAACTCGGCAACCATGTTTTCCACCGAGTCCTGCGGGCCGCTCAGCGCGGCGATGGTCGCCATCTGCGCAAAGGCGGCCGCGCACGAGCTGGAGTTGATCATCAACTGCGCCATCCGCTCGATCAGGTCTGCCCGCATTACACCGTAGCCGATCCGCCACCCGGTCATGGCATACGCCTTGGAGAGCCCGTCCATGATTATCGTCCGGTCCTGCATGCCCGGAAGACTCGCGATGCTCGCGTGCTGCCCCTCGTACACTATTCGGCCGTAGATCTCGTCGGTCAGTACGAAGGCGCGCGTCGGAAGAACGGCCTCGGCCACGGCCTCCAGGTCGGCGCGCGTCAGCAGCGAGCCGCACGGATTGTGGGGAGAATTGAGCACCACCAAACGGGTGCGGGGAGAGAGCAGCGCGCGGAACTCGTCGAGGTCGAACCGAAAGTCGGACTCCTCTCGAAGGCGAATGGGCCGGAGCGTCGCACCTACGAACTGGGCGGCGGACTGGTAGATAGGATACCCGGGATCCGGGTAGATCACCTCGTCGCCCGGGTTCACCAGGGCGAGCATGGCGAAGAGCAGCACGTTCTTGGAACCCGGCACGATGACGACCTGGGAGGCGTCCACGGCGATACCGCGCCCGCGGGCCACGTGGTCGGCCACCGCCTGCCGGGCTTCCCATATGCCGGCGGCCGGCGTGTAATGCGTGTATCCGTCGTGGATAGCCCGGACGGCTGCCTCGGTGATGTGGGCCGGGGTGTCGAAGTCGGGCTCGCCTATCTCCAGGTGGATGATGTGGCGACCCTGGGCCTCGAGCTTCCGGGCCCTGGCCAGCATTTCAAACGCCGTCTCGGTTCCCAGCGTGCTCATACGGGATGCCAGGTCCAGGTTCACGGGCTACCTCCTTCAAAATGCGTGGAAAAGTGCCTACGTGAGTCCATTCTGCGAAAGGGAATGCACTCCTGCCCTGATTGGCCGGTAGCGGTGCCTCTGCTACAATTGGGGCCGCGCGTGCACCACACATTCCACGAAAGGTGGTTCTCGAAGGTGACACCCACAGCAGCGACGCAAGCCACGGTTGTCTCGTACGGGCTCGGACCCATAGGAGCCGGCATCGCGGGCCTGGCGTTGGACCGCGGGTATCGGATGGTATCGGCGTGTGACATCTCCCCGGACAAGGCAGGAAGCGACCTGGGCACCCTGCTGGGTCGAGCGGAACTTGGAGTTACGGTCACGGCGGACATCACCGCGGCCCTTGAGCGCAGGCCCCAGGTGGTCCTGCACTCAACCCAGTCGCACATGCCCCAGGTCATGCCCCAATTGCTGGCGTGCATCGAGGCAGGCGCCTGCGTGGTTTCCACCTGTGAGGAGCTGGCGTTTCCCTGGTATCGGTATCCCGCCGAAGCCAAGAAGCTCGACGAGGCTGCTAAGGCCCACGGCGCCACCTTGGTGGGCGTAGGCGTCAACCCTGGATTCGTAATGGACCTGCTGCCCATCGTGCTGACCGCACCCTGCCGGACTGTTCGCGCCATCCGCATTACTCGGGTGGTGGATGCCGGGCTCCGCCGCAAGCCCTTACAGCGCAAGGTGGGTGACGGCCTCGACCGTGCCACCTTCGAGCAGGGCGTCGCAGAAGGTCGGATCGGGCACGTGGGCCTGGCCGAGTCCGTGGCCATGATCGCCGAGGCCCTGGCATGGCCGCTCGACTCAATCACCGAGACGATAGAGCCGGTCATGGAGGGGACCACGGTGCGCGGCCTGCACCAGGTGGCGAACGGGCAGCGCGGCCAGGAGACGGTCATATCGCTCGACCTGACGATGGCCGTGGGCGCCCAGAACCCGCGGGATGCCGTGACGATCGAGGGTGAGCCCCCAATTGCCATGACGGTGGCAGGCGGCATCCACGGCGACATCGCAACATGCGCGGTGGCGGTGAACGCGATCCCAATCGTGCTGGCGGCGCCCCCAGGCCTGACCGCGGTCCACCGGCTACCGGCGCTGCACCGCTGATACCCCCGCGCGCCGGAACGCGCGGACGCGGACGAGCTGGGTGAGCAGGTAGGCCCCATCGGTCCGGGGCATCGGTAGAAGGTTCCAGACGGCGCGGAGGAGCGCTGCGGCTGCAATCAATGCCGCAGCCTCCCTGCTTGCCGGCCATATCCACCCCAACAGCAGGGCTCCCATGCCCGCGGCGGCATCCCAGAGCGGCCCGGAGGCAGCGACCCAGACCCGCGCACTCCTCGGGAGAAGAGCCAGACCAGGGAGTTCTGCGAAGAAGGTCACGCCGCGCCACGGGGAAACAGCCATGCCCAGCGCGGCCGCCCGGCAGCCCGCCATCAGCGCAGTCACCGCGTGAGCCGCCTCGTGCCCCAATCCAAGGAGCCAGACCAGTATCGCCATCGTGACGAGGTGCTCCGGGCCCAACAGGGCGGCGAGCGGCAGTACGGCGTACGCGGCGACAAGGCGATCGCCGCGCACGGCGATCCCGGCCGCCCCGGCTATGAGCAGCGCCGCGAGCCCTATGGTACCTGCCCGCGCCGGCACCCGGCGCAGAAGCCGGCAGAGAGGCAACAGCAGTGGGCTGGTGTCGGCGATCACCAGACGCGCCGAGAAGGACAGATGCGGCCTTGGCAGTTCCCCGTCGTCTGCCAGCAGGCCTGCGCCGGCGAGACGACGTACGAACAGAGCGGCAACGGCGGCGTTCAGGCCAGGCACATCCGGCGCCGCGGCCCTCGACAGCTCCTCCACCGTTCGAGTACCGTCCATCAGGACCAGAACCGCTGCCTCGGGTTCACCGATTAGGAAACAGCGGCCCCCGGGCGCATGGATGATCCGGCGGCCGATGCCGTGCGCCGCATCCTCCCTCCGTAGAATGACCCCTGGGCGCAGGCGGGGCCGTGCTTGGATCAGATCGTCCACCTGAACCGCCGCACGGACACAACCGCCCCAACCGCTCCCCAGAGTGCGAGCACGACCAGCTCCGTGGCCACCGACGCGGGACCCCCTCCCCCAGCGGCCGTTCTGAGTCCACGCAGGAAGTACGTCAGTGGAAGCGCGCCGGAGATGGGTTGCAGCGCGTCCGGCAGCATCTCCACCGGGAAATAGGCCCCGCTCAGGAACGTCATGGGGAAGAACAGGAAGGCGGCGATGGAGTTGGCGCTCTCGACGGAGCGGGCCAGCACTCCTACCGCGAATCCGGTGGCCAGGAAGGCGGCCGTACCCACCCCCATGACCACCGCAAGTGTGAGCGGCTGCGCGGACGGGCGGAGGTGAAAGAGCACGGCACCAATCACCAGCAGTTCGGCGCCCACCACGATCACGACCGCGCCGCGCACGACCATCTGTGCCAGGACGAACTGCCACACTGGGACGGGAATCAAGGCCAGCCGCTTCAGGAAACCGGTGCTGCGGTAGTAGGTCACAACCACACCGATGCTGTAGTATGCGGTGGAGGCCAGCACCATTCCGAGGATTCCGGGGATGAGAAAGGCCATCTGACCGGGTTGCCGCGCGAACACGCTGCCCAGCAGCACCAGCAGGAAGGCTGGGAAGAAGAACGTCCAGAACACCGCCTGCGGCGTACGCCAGAACAGTCTGGCTTCCATCAAGGTGAGGCGCCACAGGCCCGTCACCACAGGCCCATCACCGGAGGTCCTCTGGCGTTGGCGTATCGCAGGTCAGCGCCAGGAAAGCCGCTTCGAGGCAGGCGTGGCCCCCCCCTACCAACTCCGACGGAGTGCCCTGCGCCAACAGCCTGCCGTGGTGGAGGATGGCCACCCGACCGCACAGGCTCTCGGCCTCGTCCAGGTGGTGTGTGGCCAGGAGCACCGTACGGCCTTCGGCCCGGGCCTCCCGAATGAGCGCCCACAGATCCTGGCGCGCGTGGGCATCGAGTCCTGCCGTGGGTTCGTCCAGAACCAGTAGCTCGGGCTCGCCGACCAGGGCGAGCGCCAGCAGAAACCGCCGCCTCTGGCCACCGGAGAGATGCCCATACATCATCCCGGCCTGGCCAGTCAGCCCGGTTCTGGCCAGCAACCGCCGTGTCTCAACCCGCCGCGGGTAGAAGGCACCGAGGAACTCCAGCGCCTCGCCCAGCTTCAAATAGGGGTGGAAGACCGCCTCCTGCAACTGCACCCCGATGCGTTGCTTCAGGCGCAACCCCTCCTTCAGGGGATCGAGCCCCAGCACGCGGGTCCATCCGGCATCGGGTCGCTGCAACCCAACCAGGGTCTCGATGGTGGTGGTCTTGCCCGCGCCGTTGCGTCCGAGGAGTCCGAATACCTCACCTGCTCCGACCTCCAGGTCGAGCCCGTCCAGAGCCACGACACGGCCGTACCGTCTGCACAGGCCTTTAACCTGGATCACCAGCCCGTTAGCCACCTTCCCCGTCTCCCTGCTTCCCCGGGCAGTCTCCGGGGATCCGTCCCACGGCAACCGCGTAGAGGACGCTGGTACGCGCCCCGTCGAGCCCCAGCAGCGCATCCAGCATGGCGTCGTCAAGCCCGCCCAAAGCGACCGCGCCGAGGCCCAGCGCCGCAGCCGCCAGGTAAATGTTCTGGGCGGCGTGCCCGGCCTCGAGGAGCACAAACCGGTAGCCCCTGGCCCCGTACTTGTCCGTGGTCCGCGCGAAGACGCCTGCCAGAACGATCAGTAGACCGGCGTGCTCGATGAGCGCAGGAAAGGCAGAGGCAGTCAGGAGATCGCTCAGACTCGACTCCGGGGGGTCAAGGGTCACCAGCGCCGCGCTGTGAGCGTTGGCGTCGTAGTAGTAGGGACCAGGATGGACCCCTCCTGGGGGAATGGGGAACCAGAAGTACGCGTCAATTGGATAGCAGGCGCCGGCCGAGGGAACAGTCCGCCGCGCGTGGAGGCCGCTCCCACCGGCAGCGATCATGCCGGCCGCCGCCCAGAGCAGTGTCCCGGCCTCCTCCAGATCGAGTGGGAGTCCGGCAAACTCGCGAGCGGACCTGCGGCGGCGCAGGGCGGCATCCAGCCCGACGCCCATGCCGGCTCCGGACGCCGGCACCGGCAGAGTCAGCAGCGGACCGCGGCGCGGCCGCGCAGGAGCAGGTCCTCCTGCCCTGGCGTGGGCCGCGGCACGCCGTGAGACCTCGGCCCAGTCCGACGGCTTCCATTTGCTGCTCTCATGAAAGACCTCCCACAGGGGATGTTCGGGTATCATGCAAGGTTCAAGCGCCATCTGCGCGCCTCAAGGAAACGGATGTGGGTACGGGTTGAGCGCACCCCTTCCCACCAAGCCCAGGCGCTCCGGCACCTCCCAGAGGCGCGAGTATCCCAGGAAACGGTGGGCATGCGAGGGTGCGATGTCCAGCAGACCGGGCACGAGCACCCTGGCTGTCACGAACCCGCACTCCGCCAGGTCCGGCGTGGTCAGGTCAACTGCGAGCGCCTGCAGGCCTCGCCGTTCGAGGCGCTCAAGGCAGTACCCCAGATCCACGTCGGGAGAGCGGCTCTCGTCATGGAGATCCTCCAGGCTGACAGGAGTCGCGGCAGAGTCCTCCAGGAAGTCCAGGTAGGCCAGCGATTGCGGCTGACCGTACAGGCGTACGTGATCGGAGAACCGCCTGACGTTCGCGAAGTCCACTCCGGGATCGAAGCCCGTGCCTCCGCCCATCTGTCGAAGCCAGGTACGGGTTTGGACCGCCTCCAGAAGCGCCTTTAGCAGCGCAGCCGCCGGGTCGAGACGCGCGGCCGCACCGACGGCCGCGACGCTGGAATTGGCCTTGGGATCGAGCACGACGACCAGAGCAACGCTGATCCCGAGGTCGGTCGGCAGCAATCTGGCGAGGAACGTGAGCCCGCTGCGCTCAAACCGATCGCGTACGATGGAAGCCAGGGGACCAGAACGCGGCAGGAGAATCGGGGCCGTCGGCAGGCGCCGCCACCAGGTGAGGGCGAAGGCGTCCCGTTCCACGACCTCGAGAAGTGCCGCCAGCAGGGCCGCGCTCCGGGTGCGGGCGCACGCCAGTCCGGTTGAGATCGCGGGGCCGATGTTGGCAAGCCACGGCTCCGCCCGCTCCACAAGGAACACCCTCTTTGCCGGCACCCATGCCGTCCCGCCCTTAGTTAGGTTCTGCGCGGCCACCCACTCAAGGACGGTGTCCTCCTCGAACCTGGCATAGGGCAGCCCGTCCTGCCACTGCTCGGCCGAGAACAGCGCGTAGGCATCAGGGTGAGGACCACCCACCTCGTGCCAGGTGGCCTCCACGATATCAGCCCGATCTGCAAACGATGCGGAGTACCTCTCGAGCACCTCGCCAACGGCCCTGGCCGCGGCGAGGTCATGTCCGAGTCCCACGCCGCTGGCGGAGATGACGAACGAGCGGCGACCGTCGGGCAGCGCGGTGCGGGCGGAATCGGTACCGGCCGCGGCCACGCAGACCACGTTCGGCTCGTCAGGCGGCATGGGAATCGCACCCAGCGCTCCGAGGACGCCTGCCAACGGGGTCGTCAGGCGACCGGCACTGTCCAGAGTGTCGGCGGCGTCCGCTTGGTCGAGTTCGGCTACAACTGCACTGAGCATGTAACCGACACCTGCCGGCGGCCAGGCCGGACCGATGCGCAGGCCGGGCAGCGAGGGAGCCGGAGCACGTCGGCCCGGGTCCAGGCCAGGGTGCGCAGGTGAATCCTGATCAGCCTGTCTTCGAGTGTGGGCCTGTCGGCGCCGAGCAGGGCCTTGAGCACCTCCACCACCGCGGCGCCTGCCGCGACCTGGACTGCAGCGGGAAGCATGGGCCGGCTGCCCACCCGAATCAGCCGAACAGGGCCCGGCGCCAGGGCCTCGGCCCTGACCCGCAGGCACACTAAGCAGGCGGAGCGACCCGGCACGATGAGCGGGCCCAGCGTGAGCTCTGCCGCGTCGTTGATGACCGGCAGCCAAGGTGTGCCGGTGGTAAGACTGAGGGCGTTCAGCTGCAGGAGCGACGTATCGCGCAGGCTCGTCCCGCAGCCCACAAGGAGCGATGCGCGACCGACCATCTCTGCCGCGGCTTCGGTTGCGGGCTGCCCTCCATCGTATGGAAGCCTCTGGGTACTGACCCGGCAGTCCAGCAGAAGCCTCTCGATAGACCGGGAGATCCGACCATCTCCCCACAGGCAGACCGCGGCGCCCTCCAGCCGGGCGGTCAAATGGCCCACATCGCCCGGGCAGGCCAATGCTCGAAGAAACTCAATAACGTCTGAGTCGGCCGACTGAGGCTGCCCCAGCCGCCCGCCCGCAACCAGCAAGCCACCGGCGGCAAGCTGGGCAACCAAACGCTCAACCACCTCTGCGGAGCACCCGGCAAGCTCAGCGCATATCTCGTCTACGGTGTGCTCGCCGTCCAGAACCGGGAGCAGGTCGGGAAGGAGCGGCCCCACCCCTGAGCCGGAGAGGCGAACAGATCTTCCCGGTGACCTGAGCTCCACGTCGCTCTCCCCGACAGCGTACACCGACCAGAAATCCGGCAGGAGCGGCCTATAGGGTCCAGGTGCGTCCACGCGCGCCTCCTCGATAATGCCGGGCGGGCCTCTCACGCCGCTCTCACACGCCGCGCCCGATCACAGCCCGTGGGGGCAACGGCCACCGCCCCCACGGGCCGTCCGACCTACATCACATGCACATGTCTCCGCCGTTGCAGCAACAGCAGCAGCAGCAGCCGGGGGAGAACTCTCCCCCGCGATCGAACAGGGTGACGCTCTCAAGCTCTACAATCTGCAGTTCCATCTGCAGTTCCATTGTGGGTCACCTCCTCAGGCGCCAGGATGCGCGCAGGAGCAACCCCGGTGCGCCCGGCCCGTGGTCCGCCCATTCTATCGGCGCGAACCGGTCGGCGTTGCGGACCCTGTCCGCCTCAAGGCCCGGGCCAGCGTCAGCACAACAACCCTGTCTGCCCCGGCGTCCTTCAAGGCGAGGGCGCACGCCGCGGCCGTGGATCCGGTTGAGAAGACGTCGTCAACGAGCAGCACCGTCCCGGTCACCGTGTCATCTCCCGGCGCAAAGGCGTTCCGCACGTTGCCCGCCCTGGCGAAGGCGCGCAACTCCACTTGAAGATGATCCTGGTGAACACGGCGCAGCGCCCGGGCGGCGCAGGGCACACCCAGCATGGAGGCAACCGGCCGGGCCAGCAGGTCTGACTGGTTGAAGCCGCGGGCCCTGAGCTTGGCCGGATGAAGGGGCACAGGAACGACCAGTTCAACGCCGCGGGTGATCTCAAGGGGAGCCAGGGCGGCCAGAAGCCCGCCCAGCACGCCGGCCGCGGCCTTCCGGCCGTGGAACTTCAGTCCGCAGATGGCCCGGCGAAGCCTGCCGTCGTAGACGGCCATCGAACGAGCGGCATCGAACGGGGGCGGTGAGAGGGTGCAGGCGGAGCACCGAACGGCGGGCACGGGGACGACGGGGATGTGAGCCGGCGGGTGTCCCTCCGGCGCCGGCAGCGGAACCCCGCACTGCCCGCAGGTGGGCGGCAGGATTCTCTCAATCCGATCGCAGCACGCGGCGCAGAAGGCCGCCCCCAGTGCGCCGCAGCCCTCGCACTTGAGCGGGATCAGCAGTTCTAGCAGACCTGCCCACACCCATCACATCGGCGGGCGCCGGTGCGGGTTACAGGTCCCGCAGGCGTGAAGCTCTAGGTGCCTTCCTGCCAGGACTCCAAGTACAGGCGCTGGACCTCGGTCAGGGTGTCAATACGCGCTCCGGTGGCCTCCAGCTTGAGCCGGGCCACGGCCTCATCAATGACGTCGGGCACCGGGTGCACCATCGGTTCAAGCCGACCGGCATGGGCGACCAGGTGGGCGACCGACAGCGCCTGGTTGGCGAACGACATGTCCATGACCGAGGCAGGGTGGCCCTCGGCCGCGGCCAGATTGAGCAGTCGGCCCTCGGCCAGCAGGTAGAGCCGCCGGCCGTCGGCCATGGCGAACTCCTCGACGTGCTCGCGCACCCGCCGCCGGCTCGTCGCCATCGCCTCCAGCGCCGGGATGTCTATCTCCACGTTGAAATGACCGCTGTTGGCCAGCAGCGCGCCGTCGTGCATGGTCGCGAAGTGCTCGGCGCGCAACACCCCGGTGTTGCCGGTTACGGTAATGAATATGTCGCCCGTTGGCGCGGCCTGCGCGGCCGGCACTACCTGGTAGCCGTCCATCAGGGCCTCGAGAGCGCACAGGGGCGAAACCTCGGTCACGATTACGCGCGCGCCCATACCGCGCGCCCGCATCGCCACCCCGCGGCCGCAGGAGCCGTAACCGCAGACCACAACGGTGCGGCCGGACAGCAGCACGTTGGTGGCCCGCAGCAACCCGTCAATCGTGGACTGTCCGGTACCGTAGCGGTTATCGAAGAGGTGCTTGGTCTTAGCATCGTTGACCGCAACGATGGGATAGCGCAGCGCCCCAGCCCGCGCCATGGCGCGCAGGCGGATCACGCCGGTTGTCGTCTCCTCCGTGCCCCCGAGGACTCCCTCAAGCAGGTCGGTCCGCTCACCGTGCAGCGTCGAGACAAGGTCCGCACCGTCATCCATCGTGATGTGCGGGCGGATCTCAAGGGCCTGGTGAATGTGCCGGTAATAAGTATCGCGGTCCTCCCCGCGGACGGCAAAGACGCCCATACCGTACTCGGCGGCGAGGGCGGCGGCCACGTCGTCCTGCGTGGACAGCGGGTTGCTGGCGCACAGCGTGACCACAGCGCCCCCGGCCCGCAGTGCCAGCATCAGGACCGCGGTTTCCGTCGTGACATGCAGGCAGGCGGTGATCCGCCGTCCTGCCAGTGGCTGTTCGGAGACGAAGCGCTCGCGGATGAGGCGCAGCACCGGCATCTCTCGTTCGGCCCAGGCGATGCGGCGCAGACCCTCTGTGGCCAGGGTCAAATCACGTACATCGTGTGACATGCGATCCTCCAAGGTCTCCGGTGTGTCTATCGGATGATCCCGCTGAGTGTTGGCCCACATACCGTAGCGTATGCCGGGTGCGCCGACAAGACCAGTACCGAAACCGCTTCGACCTTCCGCCGATCATTGCTAAGGAGCCGTAACTGAATAAGTGAGCTAAGTATGCTTCTGCCGGTTCGGACGAACCGTGTAGTTCCAGTCGCCATGGAAGGAATGTGGGACCAGCTTGATGCGTGCCATTTGCTGGTCGGTGACCACGACGCCCATAGGATACTTGCCGCGATCGATCTCTGACCTCACTCTGAGCCCGGCGTCGGTTCTCGTGGATCCGATCAGGCTCACGATGGCCACCAGACTCACCAGGGGGTTGCCTCGCCAGTTCATCGCGATGTGCGAGAACAGGCGGTGTTCGATCTTGTTCCACTTGCTCGTTCCCGGCGGGAAGTGACAGACGGTAATCGAGAGCCCGGTGCGGTTCGCG